>NZ_JBIVPJ010000001.1:0-109621 GCF_044754585.1 Streptomyces sp. NPDC093065
AAAAACAAAAACAACCAAACACAAACAACACCAAACAACCAAAAAACACAAAACACCCCCCCCCCCCCCCCCCCCCCCCCCCCCCCCCCCCCCCCCCCCCCCCCCCCCCCCCCCCCCACCGGACATGTCGACGGCAAGGGATCACTCATGCCCTCAATCGCGCGTCCCTCGGTGTTAGGTGAACCGCTCGATCCCCTCCCCAAGAAGTTCGCGGCCTTCATGCGGCCGCTGCTCCCGGGGCTGCTGAACGAGATACGCACCGAGGTCACCCGCAGCTATCCGGTGTACGGCAGGCTGCTCAACGGCCCCGACGGGGACGCGATCCGCCAGGGCGTCGAGCAGGCGCTGACCGCCTTCGTGGACCGGGTGGCCGACCCCTCCAGCAGCTCGGAGCTGAGGGACGAACTGCTGCGCAGGTTCGGCCGGGTGGAGGCATACGAGGGCCGTGACCTGGAGGTGCTGCAGGGGGCCTACCGGCTCGGCGCCCGCATCGCGCTGCGCCGGGCCAAGACGCTGGGCCGGCAGTACAGCCTCTCCCCCTCGCTGATCCTCGCCTTCGCCGACGCCCTCTTCGCCTACGTCGAGGAGCTGGAGGCGATCACCCGAGAGGGGTACGCGGAGGTCCGGGAGCGGGCCGCCTCCGAGGAGTCCGCGTTACGAAGACAGTTACTGCACTTCCTGCTGGCCTCAGCGCCGCTGCCCCGGACGGCCGTGTCCGAACTGTGCAAGGCCGCCGCCTGGGAGCTGCCCCGCTCCTGCTTCCTCGTCGCCCTGCAGTCCCCGGCGCCGGAGCACATCCAGGCGGGCCTCGACCGGGACGTCCTCGCCGACCTGGACATACCGCAGCCGCACCTGCTCGTGCCCGGGGACCCCACCCCCGCCCGCCTCGGCATGATCGGCACCGCCCTGGCCGGCACCCGTGCCGCCGTGGGCCTGACCGTGCCGATCACCCAGGCCGCCGACTCCGTCCGCTGGGCCCGCCGCGTGCTGCAGCTCGTTGACGACGATGTCATCCCCGACGCTCCGCTGATCCGCTGCGAGGATCATCTGACGACCCTGTGGCTGCTGTCCGACCCCGCCCTCGTCGACCGGATCGCGGCCCGTGAGCTGGCCCCGCTCGACGCCTTGCCGGCCAGGCGGCGCGACCGGCTCGTGGAGACCCTCCGCGTCCACGTGTCCACCCGGGCGCCCGCGGAGCAGGTCGGCGACGTGCTGGGCGTGCACGCGCAGACCGTCCGCTACCGGCTGCGGACGCTCGACACCCACCTGGGCGACCGCCTCGCCGACCCCGACCACCGCTTCGCCATCGAGGTGGCCCTGCGCTCGCTGCACCTGCGCGGGCACGAGGACACGAAGTGAGCACCGGGGGCGCCGGCCGGGGGCGTACCCGTACCGGCTGACGGAGACCGCCCACACCTACGGCGAACCACCGGCCGGGGCCGGGCCTCCCCGTACTCACCCGCGGCCCGGTGTCGACGCCGAAGTCGCGCCGGCGTGGCCGAGCGGATTGAACCGGCGGTTCTCGCCGAAGCCGGTGGGCGCGGAGCCGCCGCCCGCCTGGGCGGGCCTGCCCGCCCGTGGGCCCTCGAACCCGCCGGAGAGCCCTCGTGCGCGTGGCCGCCCCGCGCACGACGGCGGGCGGTGCCCCCACCGGAAATCTGTGCGGTCCGTCCGCGCGGCGGTCCTCGTACCGGGCCACGGGCTGTCCGCTGGGACAATGGCCCGGCACAGGCGGTCCCGGGCAGCCGACGGGACCGGAGGCACCGCGCGCAACAGGAGAGGCTCCCTTGGAGCTCAGCAGGCCCAACCGGCTCGGCAGACGAGCGTTCAGCGCCCTCGCGGGCACCACCGTCCTCGGTCTCGCCCTCGGCGGCAGCGTGAGCAGCGCCGCGCTGCCCTACTCCGGTGGCCCCGGCCCCGTGCCCACCGGGCCGCCGCCCGGCCCGCCCGGTGCCGACGGCCGGCGCCACCGGGTCGCCCTGGACCGGTACTCCCTGCTGGTGGACGGCAGGCGGCTGGCACTGTGGTCCGGCGAGCTGCATCCGTTCCGGCTGCCGAGCCCCTCGCTGTGGCGGGACGTGCTCCAGAAGATGCGCGCGTACGGCCACAACGCGGTCAGCGTCCGCCTCGCCTGGAACCAGCACTCCCCCGCCCCGGGCACGTACGACTTCACCGGCGTCCGCGACCTCGACCTGTTCCTGCGCACGGCCGCCGAGTGCAGCCTGTACGTCGTCCTGCACCCCGGCCCGTACATCGGCGCGGACGTGGACGCCGGGGGTCTGCCGGGCTGGCTGACGACGGTCGGGGGCCGGGCCAGGACCACCGATCCCGCGTACCTGCGCCACGCCGACGAGTGGCTGAGCCGGGTCAACGCGATCGTCGCCCGTCACCAGTTCACCCGGGGCGCCGGCACGGTGCTGCTCTACCGGGCCGACACCCCGGAGCGTGCCGGCCTGGACCACCTGCACGCGAGGCTGCGCGCCGACGGCGTCGAGGTGCCCGTGCTGCACCCCGGCTCCCCGCTCGCCTGGGAGGAGCCGGAGCGGACCCGGGAGGCCGCCGAGGCACGGCGGCTCCACTTCGCCCGCCTGGCGCACGGGAGTACGCTGCACAACGTCCGCATGGCGTTCGGTGGCACCTCGTGGGGGTGGCTCGCCGCCCCGTCGGCGCCCTCACCGACGTACGACCCCACCGCGGCGATCGACGAGGCGCGCCGGCCGACGGCCAAGCTCGCGCCGCTCCACCAGCTCGGCCACCTCCTGCGCCACGTCCCGGACTTCACCCGGATGACCGGGGCGCCGGCGGTCCGGGCCGCGGACGACCGCCTCCGGGTGCGGCATCTGGCCAACCCGGACACCGGCGCCCACGCCTACGTCCTGCGCAACGACTCGGCCGCCGACGTCACCTCGACGCTGCCGATGGGCGGGAGCGAGGTGGAGGTCACCGTCCCCGCCCGGGACGCCAAGCTGCTCGCCACCGGGCTCCGCCTGGGCGCGGGGCGCAGGCTCGCGTACGCCACCGTGCAGCCCATGCTGGCGATGAGCGTCGGGCGGCTGGACATCGCCGCGTTCGTGGGGCGGGCCGGCGAGATGGCGCACCTGGTCCTCGACTGTCCGGGCGAGCCGTGGCCGACCCGGCTGGACGAGGAGGCCGCCTGGACCTTCGACCAGGGCAAGCTGCACGTGATGGTGCCGCTGAAGGAGGACCGGCTGACCCGGGTGCGGGTGCGCAGCGGCGACTCCGACCGCACCCTGCTGCTGCTCTTCGCCGACGACGCCGCCTCGCTGCGGCTGTGGCCGTACGAGACCCCGTCGGGGCGGGTCCTGGTGCGCGGTCCCGAGCTGCTGCGCGAGGCCGTCCTGGACGGTGCCACGATCCGGCTGACCGGTGACACGGTCGGCGAGCGCGAGCTGGAGGTGTGGGCGCCGCCCGGCATCACCGACATCACCTGGAACGGCGAGACGGTGCAGTCGGGGCTGGGCCGCGCCCTGAGCCTGATGGCCGTGTGGCCGCTGCGGGGCGTGCCCGAGCTGGTCCTGCCCGCGCTCGGCGGCTGGCGGCGCCGCACGGAGAACTTCGAGGCCGGTCCCGACTACGGCGACGAGGGCTGGACGGTCGCCGACCGGCGCACGTCGCACAGCACGACGCCCGTCCCCGACGGCGGGCCCGTGCTCTTCGCCGACGACTACGGCTTCCACTACGGCGACGTCTGGTACCGCGCCCGCCTCTCCGGCGCCTTCGGCCTGGAGTCGGTGTCCCTCGCGTACAGCACGGGCGCGGGCGGACTGCTGATGGCCTGGCTGGACGGGGAGCCGCTGGGCAGCCACCGGCCGGGCGGGGCGGGCGACGGGAAGGGCACGTGGACGGCCACGGCGGACTTCCGGCTGCCGGAACCCCTGCGCGTGCGGGGCGGCGGGGACAGCGGACCCGTTCTGTCCGTCCTCGTCCGGCGCACGCAGCACGGCCAGGACGCCTACCGGGCGGCCCGCGGGCTGACCACGGCCCGTTTCGAGGGCGCCTCCCCCGACGTGCGCTGGCGGATCATGGGCGCGGCCGCCCCCGACCCGGTGCGCGGGCCGCTCAACCACGGCGGGCTGTACGGGGAGCGCCACGGCTGGCACCTGCCCGGGTACGACGACGGCGGGTGGGAGCCGGGATCCCCGGCGGCCGTCCCGGACGAGGACCGGCGCCAGGGCGTGACCTGGTACCGGACCACGTTCCGGCTGGACGTCCCACCCGAGACCGACGCCTCCGTGGGCCTCGTCCTGGACGGCGCCCCGGACCGGGACCTGCGCGTCCAGGTCTTCCTGAACGGCTGGAACATGGGCGAGTACGTGAGCGGCGCCAAGGACACCCCCCACACCTTCGTCCTCCCGAACGGCATCCTGCGCACCCGCGCCGCCGCCAACACCCTGGCCCTGGCGGTCCTGTCCGACGGCGACACGGCTCCGGGTCCCGGCCCGGTGCGCCTGGAGCTGCTGGGCAGCGCGGCCGGAGGAGTGCCGGTGAAGCCGGTCCCCTCCCCCGGCCGGCGCCGCGGCTGACCCGGGGCGGGGTCAGCGCAGCCGGATCACGTTCCAGGACAGCGGCTCCAGGACGGCGGTGAGCCTGCCGTCGTCCAGGCCCGTGCCGTCCACCGGGTGCGGGGTGACACGTTCCGGCTCGGCGAGGGTGTTGCGGGCATCGGGGTCGGCGTCGGAGAGGGCGCTGTGCTCGACGACCTCCGTCACGCCCAGGCCGCCGAGGGCGACCTCCAGCGGGAGGGCCCCGGTGCGGGAGCGGTTGACGGCGAACACGGTGACCGAGCCGTCCTCGGCGCGCACGGCGGTGGCGTGCAGCAGGTCGGCCTCGCCGTACTTCGCCGTCTCGTACGTCGGCGAGTCCACGCGCACGTCGAGCACCTCGCCACGGCCGTACTTCGAGGCCTGGGAGAAGGGGAAGAACGTCGTCTGTCGCCAGGCCGGGCCGCCGGGCTCCGTCATGATCGGGGCGATGACGTTGACGAGCTGGGCGAGGCAGGCCACGGTGACGCGGTCGGCGTGCCGGAGCAGGGCGATCAGGAGCGAGCCGAAGACGACCGCGTCCATGACGCTGTAGTTGTCCTCCAGCAGGCGGGGCGCCTCGGGCCAGTCCAGGGCGCCGACCTCGGCCTGCGTCTTGGTCATGTACCAGACGTTCCACTCGTCGAAGGAGAGGTTGATCCGCTTCTTCGACTTGAGGCGGGCGCCGACGTGGTCGCAGGTGGCGACGACGTTCTCGATGAACGACTCCATGTCCACGGCGGAGGCGAGGAAGGAGTCGACGTCCCCGTCGTGCGGCTCGTAGTAGGCGTGCAGGGAGATGTGGTCGACCAGGTCGTACGTCTCTTTCAGGACCGTCGCCTCCCACTCGGCGAAGGTCTCCATGGACTGGCCGGACGAGCCGCAGGCGACGAGTTCGACGTCCGGGTCGATCTGGCGCATGGCGCGGGCGGTCTCGGCGGCGACGCGTCCGTACTCCTCGGCGGTCTTGTGGCCGGTCTGCCAGGGGCCGTCCATCTCGTTGCCGAGGCACCACAGTCGGATGCCGAAGGGGTCCTTGTCGCCGTGCTCGGCACGCAGGTCGGAGAGCGTCGTGCCGGAGGGGTGGTTGGCGTACTCCTGGAGTTCGAGGGCCTCCGCCACGCCGCGGGTGCCGAGGTTGACGGCCATCATGGGTTCGGCCTGCGGGCCGATCTTCCTGAGGAAGGCGATGTACTCCGAGAGGCCGAAGCGGTTGGTCTCGGTGGAGCGCCAGGCCAGGTCGAGGCGGCGCGGGCGGTCCTCCACCGGGCCGACCGAGTCCTCCCACCTGTAGCCGGAGACGAAGTTGCCGCCCGGGTAGCGGACGGCGGTGACACCGAGTTCGCGGACCAGTTCCAGCACGTCCTGGCGCAGCCCCTCGGCGTCCGCGGTGGGGTGGCCCGGTTCGAAGACGCCGGTGTACACGCAGCGTCCGAGGTGTTCGACGAAGGAGCCGAAGAGACGGGGGTTGACGGCGCCGACGGTGAAGGCGGGGTCGAGGGTGAAGCGGGCGGTGCGCATCTTTTCCTTTCGAGGGGGTTGTGTGTTGTCTGCGGGTGCGTGGGGGCTGGTCGCGCACACGCGGCGGAGCCGCATACGGACACAGTCCCGCGCCCCTTTCGGGGCGCTCTACTGCCCGGCGAGACCCGTGTGCGCCACACCCGCCACGATCTGGCGCTGGAAGAAGACGAAGACGACGATCAGCGGCAGGCCGGCCATCAGGCCGCCGGCCATGAGCTGGGCCCACTGGATGCCGTAGGAGTTCATGACGGTCGCGATGCCGTTCGGCATGGTCATCAGGTCGGGGTCGTTGGTGACCATGTAGGGCCACAGGAAGTTGTTCCAGGAGCTGATGAAGGTGAAGATGCCGACCGCCGCGAGCGAGGGGCGCGACAGCGGCACGATGATCGTGAAGAAGACGCGCCAGCGGCCCGCGCCGTCGATGAAGGCGGCCTCCTCCAGCTCACGCGGGATGCCCTGGAAGAACTTGTAGAGGATGTAGACCATCGCGGCGGGCGCGCACTGCGGCAGGATCATGCCCCAGTACGTGTCGACCATGCCCATCTGCTGGACGGTGGTGAACAGCGGCACGCCGAGCACGGCCGGGGAGACCATGAGCCCCGCCATCACCACACCCATCAGGGCGCCCTTGCCGCGGAACTCGGTGCGGGCGAAGCCGTATCCGGCGAGTGCGGCGACCAGCAGCACGATCGTCGTCACGCACACGGACACGACGAGTGAGTTGACGAACCAGTTGGTGATGTTGCCGGTCTCGAAGAGGGCCTGCCAGGCCTGGCCGGTCCAGTCGTGCGGCAGCCAGTGCGTGGGCACCTCGACCGCCTCGGTCTCCGACTTGAGCGAGGTGAACAGGGCCCAGGCGAGCGGGGCGAGGAAGAGGGCGGAGACGGCGGTGCCCAGCAGGGTGAGCACGATCTGGGCGGGCGTCCAGGCCCTGCGCGGCCTGCTCCGGTCCGGTGCCGCGGCGGTGGTCATCGGCCGCCCTCCTCACGGTTGCGCAGCAGCCACATCCGGGCGAGGGCGACGGCCGCGATGAGCACGAAGAAGATGATGGAGATCGCGGAGGCGTAGCCCACGCGGTAGCTGGTGAAGCCCTGTTCGAGCGTGTACTGCACGAAGGTGCGGGTCGAGTTCTCCGGGCCGGGTCCGAAGTCCTGCATGACGACGGCCTGGTCGAAGACCTGGAGCGAGGCGAGGATCTGCAGGGCGAGGACGAGGCCGGTGATGTTGCGCAGCATCGGCAGCGTGATGTGGACCGTGCGGTGCCAGGCGTTCGCGCCGTCCAGCTTGGCGGCCTCGTAGAGGTGGGCGGGGATGCCCTGGAGCGCGGCGAGGTAGAGCAGGAAGCTGAAGCCGACGGTCCACCACAGGGTGGTGACGACGACCGCGAGCATGGCGTAGGACTTGTCGGTCAGCCAGGGCGTGTCGAGGCCGAAGACGTGGTTGACCATGCCGGTGCCGGGGTTGAACAGCCACTGCCACAGGTTGGCGGCGACGGTGGAGGGCAGCAGGAACGGCAGGAAGAAGCAGAGCCGCCACAGCCACTTGCCGCGCTCGATGTGGTGGGCCAGCATCGCGAGGAGGAAGGCGAGGACGGTGATGCAGGGCACGACGAGCAGCGTGAAGTACGCGCTGTGGCCGAGCGCGTCCCACATCAGGGGGTCCTTCAGTGCCTCTCGGTAGTTGTCGAGCCCGATGAAGTGCGCGGTGTCGCCGGAGATGTTGGCGTCGGTGAAGCTGAGGTAGACGCCGCGCAGCAGCGGCCAGATCACGAAGAGCGCGAAGAGGGCGAGGAACGGCGCGACGAACCAGCCGCCGTGCTGGAAACCCTGCCGTCGGCGGGCGCCCGCGCTGTCGGCGGCGGTCCTCGCGCGCGCCGGGCGGAGGATCGTCTCGGCACCGGTGGCGGTCATGCGGCGGTACCTCCCTGCGCTGCGGTGCGGCCGTCCATGGGGTTCTTCATGGCGAGCAGTTCGGCGAGCGTGCTCTTCATCCGGCGGGCGGCCGACTCGGGCTTCGCGGAGCCCGTCGTCGAGGAGACGACGATCGGGCCGACGCGCTGGGCGAGGATGCCGGTGGAGCCGGCGAACCACACCTTGGGCTCGGTGGCCTGGTAGTCCATGGCCGAGACGTACTCGTTCTGCGGCTGCAGCTTCTTGTACGCGGCCGTGGACAGGGTCGGCGTGTAGGCGGGGATGTGGCCGCCGGCCGCCCACTGCCGGGCGTGCTTGACGACGTAGGCGGCGAGCCGGTGCGCGCCCTCGTTGGTGGCGCCGCCGCGGCCGGCCTGGTGCGGCAGGACGAAGGAGTGGGACTCGGCGTGGGTGGCGCGCCTGCCGAAGACGGGCGGCAGCGGGGTGGCGCCGTAGTCGAGCTTCGCGGCGTCGAAGACCGGCACGGACCAGTTGCCCTCCCAGGCGAACGGCGAGCCGTTGACGAACTGTTCGGCACCGGCGCCGCCGCCGAAGGAGGGGTTGGCGTACCCGTCGGCGACGTGCTTGCGCAGGAACTCCAGGACCTGGACGGCCTTGTCGGTGTCGAAGGTGACCCCGGTCCTGGCGTCGTCGAACCAGGTGCCGCCGAGCTGGGTGTAGAAGGCGACGAAGAACCACCACTGGAAGTTCTGGTCGTTGTGCCACAGGCCGATGGTCTGCAGCCCCTTCGCGGTGGCCTTCCTGGCCTCCTTGAGTACGTCGAACCACTCCTCGGTGGAGGTGACGGGCACGATCCGGCCGTCGTCGCCGAGCAGGCCCGCCTTCTTCAGCACGTCCTTGCGGTAGAAGCAGAGCTGGACGTGGATGTCGAGCGGCAGGGCGTAGAGCTTGCCGTCGATGACGGCGCGTTTCCACAGTTCGGGGTTGAAGTCCTCCTCCCGCACGCCGTACTCGGCGAGCAGCGCGGGGTCCCAGGGGTCGAGGAGGCGGCCGGGCGAGAAGCCGGTGACGCGGCCGAGGTGCATGACGCCGAGGTCGGGGGCGCGGTTGCCGGCGGCGGCCATGGCGAGCTTGGTGTAGAAGGGGCTGCCCCACTGGAGGGTGGAGTCCTTCACGTCGATGCCGGGGTTGTCCTCACGGAAGGAGTCCAGCATCGCGATCATGTTGTAGCCGTCGCCGCCGCTGAAGAGGTTCCAGTAGCTCACCCGGGTGTCCGCTCCGGAGGCGAGCGCGTCGGCGCCGGTGCCGAGCGCCGCGAAGCCGAAGCCGCCCGCGACCGTCAGGCCGCCGGCCGCGGCCAGAAAGTGCCTGCGATCCAGGCCAGGTCGTCCCATGCCCTGCCCCATCTGTCGTCGTTCGCTGTGCGGTCTCCGCGGTCGATCCATCATGTTCGATATATCGAAGGCCGCCCGTAACTTCGAACGGGAAACGTAGGTGGCAAGCGCTTGCGCGTCAATGGTTCGGACAGGATCCCGGGCAGGACTTTCCCGGAGGGCGCGGAGACGCCCTCGGAGCTGCCGGGAACTGGCCCACAGGGCACGCGTCTTGGCATATTGCAGGGGTGACCGGAGGACGGCCGGGGGAACGAGGAGACAACGGTGCGTACCAGGAAGGAGATGCGGCGTCTGGCTGACGCCCTCATCGACCCCATCCGGGTGGCCGTGCCGGCCGATCCCGAGGTGCTGTTCGACGCGCTCGTCGCCTCCGTCAGCGCGTGGCGGGGCCGGGAGGTGGTCGTGCACCGGGCGGCGTTCCCGCCGCACACCGCGAGCGGACTGTGGCTGGAGCGCGAGAGCCACGACGACGTGGTGGTGGACGAGCGCGCGGCGGTCTGGCACCAGATCGTGATCCTGTGCCACGAGGTCTGGCACATGAGCCGCCGTCAGGCCGAGGCGGAGGGCGGGGCCGAGGCGGCCGCGGGCGCGCGGACCGGCGACCGGCTGCGGCCGGTGGCGGCGCGCACCGACTTCTCCCTGGCCGAGGAGCAGGAGGCGGACCGCTTCGGCATGCTGATGGGCAGCCGGCTGCGCACCTGGCTGGACGCCTCCACCGACTCGGTGTTCGCCGCGGAGGGCGGCGACGCGGCCAGTCCGCGCAGCCTCGCCGGCCGCATCGGGGCCGCGCTCAACTACCGCGGGACGACCAGATGACCAGCCTGATCAACTACCTGAGTTGCGCGGCGCTCTGGCTCGGCCTCGCCGTGAAGGCCCCCGACCTGGTGCGGCACCGGCACGACCCGTATCTGCGGGCCATCTGCGCGGTACTGGGGCTGGCCGGGCTCTGCTTCCTGCTCGGGGCGCCGCCCACGGTCGGGGCCGTCAACCGGCTGAGCGGTGTGCCCAACCTCGCGGCGCCGCTCACCTACGCGGCGATCACCGGGTACTGCGCCGCCTCCCAGGTGCTCGTCGTGCACTGGCGCGGCGGCCCCCGGGTGCGCCGCACCGCCCGCCGGTGGACGCTCGCCTACGCCGTGGTGATCCTCGGCATCGGGGTGGCCTTCGTCCTCGGCGACGCGCCCGTGGAGCGCCGCACCGACCTGGACACCTACTACGCGACGACCCCGTTCATCGCCGAGATGATCGTGCTGTACCTGGTCGCGCACCTGACCGCGGTGACCGTCACGACGGTCTCCGCGCTGCGCTGGGCCCGGCACGTGCGCGGCGGGCTGCGGGCCGGGCTGCTGCTGCTCGGGACCGGTTCGCTGTGCGGCGCCGGCTACAGCGTCGCCAAGCTCGTCGCGGTGGGCGCCCGCTGGTCCGGGCAGGACTGGTCGGCGCTCGGCACCACCGTCTCCCCGGCCGCGGCCGGCCTCGGCGCCCTGCTGGTGGTCGTCGGGGTGCTCGTGCCGCTGGCGGCGCCGTGGGCGGCCGAGTGGCGGCGGGCATCCCGCGCGTACGTCCGGCTCGAACCGTTGGAGCGTGCGCTGGACGACCTGCTCGCCCGCCGGGCGCTGCGTCTGCCACGCCCCCGGTTCGCCTCGCCCGCCACCCTCCTGATGTGGCGCCGTACCAGCATCCACAACGCACTGGGTCACCTGGCCGCGTACTGCGACCGGGACCTGTACGACCGGATCCGGGCCGACGCGCTGACGGCGACGGGGGATCCCGGGCTGGCCGGGGCGAGGGCCTGGGCCGCCGTGATCGCCGACGCGCTGCGCCGCGAGGCCGGTCCCGGGCCGACGTCACCGCCGGTCTCCGGCAGCGGCCGGTCCCCGGTGCCGTCACCGGACCCGGCGACCCTCGCGAGGATCGCCGACGTGCTCGCCGGCACCGGGCGGGTGCCCGCCGCGTCCGCCCTGCCCGGCGGCAGGACCACGGCGGGCACCGCGTGACGGGCCACGCGTCCGCAGGCGGTCGTACGGGCAGGGGTAAGGGCGGCCGCACGGACCACCGGCGCGGCCGGGCCGGGCAAGTCCCGCACGAGAGGAGTGGTCGGGCGTGAGTCTCGTCGTCTACCTGGCGGCAGTGGTGTTCGGCATGACCTCGGTGCTGCTGTTCCGCCGCCCGCGCACCGCCGTCCGCAATCCGCTGACCCTGTCCACCTGCGTGGCGATCGTCCTCGGTGCCCTGGTCTTCGTGTGCGCCGCCCCGGCCACCCTGGGCACCGTCAACGAGCTCACCGGCGTCACCAACTTCGGGGCTCCGCTGACCTACGGCATGCTCTCCGCGTACAGCTGCGCGGTGCTGGTGCTGCTGATCAACTGGCGCGGCGGTCCCCGGCCGGTGGTGCGGCGCGCGGTGCTGCGCAGCATGGCCGCCTACGGTCTGCTGGTGGCCGCCATCGTCGTGCTGTTCCTGCTGGCCGACGCGGGCACCGAGCGGCTGACCGACCTCGACACGTACTACGCGGACGCCCCGTTCATGCGGGAGATGATCCTGCTGTACCTGCTGGGGCACAGCGCGGCGATGCTGGTGATGTGCGCCGTCTGCGTCAAGTGGAGCCGTGAGGTGGACGGCCTGCTGCGGGCCGGGCTGCGGCTCATCCTGCTGGGCGGGCTGCTGGACCTGGTGGGGTTCCAGTGCACCAAGTACACGGCCGTGGTGGCGCGGTGGGCGGGCAACGACCTCGACTTCCTGTCCACCACGGTGGCCCCGCCGATGGCGTCGCTGGCGGCGCTGGTGTGTTCCGTGGGGTTCGCGCTGCCCCGGCTGCTGCCGTCCGTGCTGGCCCACTGGCGGGGGCTGGACGACTACCGGCGGCTGGGTCCGCTGTGGTCGCTGGTGGGGTCGGTGTCCACGGCGCCCAAGCCGCCGGCCGCCTGGTGGCAGCTCCCCCGGGCCCGGCTCCAGTGGCGCGAGGTCTCCATCCACGACGCCCTGCTCGCCCTGGCGCCGTACTTCGACCACCGGGTCCGCGAACGGGTGCGGGACGCCGCCCTGCGCGCGGGACGCTCCCCGCACGAGGCCCGGCTGGCGGCGGAGGCGGTGATGCTCGCCGACGCGGCGCGCCGGGCCGCGGCCCACGAGGAACCGCCGGACACCGGCCGCTCCTACCGGCTGCACGCCACCGAGGTGCCCGGCCCGAGCGGGCTGGTGGAGCTGTCGCAGGCCCTGCACCGCACGACCGGCCGCGGCGCCGCGCCCGGCGGCACGAGCCCGTCCTCCCTGACCGGATCCCTGACCGAACCCGAGGAGCCCCATGTCGCGTAGAGCTGTCGTCGTCGGTGCCGGGCTGGCCGGAATGCTCGCCGCGGCCGTACTGGCTGACGCCGGCGTGGAGGAGGTCGTCGTGCTGGACCGCGACGAGCTGCCCGACGGCCCCCACCTGCGCCGGGGACTGCCCCAGGGCCGGCACGCGCACCTGCTCATGTCCGGCGGGCTGGCCGCGATGGAGGAGATCGTGCCCGGCGTGGGCCTCGGCAAGCGGCTGCTCGCCGCCGGGGCCCACGAGGTGTCCCTCAGCTCGGGCATGCTGGCCCGCACCCCCGAGGGCTGGCTGCGCCGCTGGCGGCGCGAGGGGCCCGTCATGCTCACCTGCACCCGGGCGCTGGTGGACTGGACGGTACGGGCCGCCGTGCTGGAGCACACGCCGGTCGAGGTCCGCGAGGCGGCCGCGGTCGGGCTGACGGGGTCCGCGGGGCGGGTGCGGGGCGTGCGGGTGTCGGGGCCCGACGGGGAGACGGACCTCGACGCCGACCTGGTCGTCGACGCGAGCGGACGCGGGTCGCGGATCGTCCGCTGGCTGGACGGGCTCGGAGTGTCCGGCGTCCGCACTCTGACCGTGGACTCGGGGCTGGTCAACGCCTCGCGCCTGTACCGGGTACCGGACGGGGCTCAGCGGTTCCCGCTGACCGTCGTGCACGCCGACCCGTACGTCTCCCGGCCGGGCCGCAGCGCCATGGTGATGCCGGTCGAGGGGGACCGCTGGCTGGTCAGCTGCGGCGGCACGCGCGGCGGTGAGCCGCCGGCCGACCCCGAGGGCTTCCTGCGGTACACGCTCGGACT
The DNA here is from genome assembly GCF_044754585.1 of Streptomyces sp. NPDC093065. Classification (NCBI taxonomy): domain Bacteria; kingdom Bacillati; phylum Actinomycetota; class Actinomycetes; order Kitasatosporales; family Streptomycetaceae; genus Streptomyces; species Streptomyces sp. NPDC093065. The sequence goes on from NZ_JBIVPJ010000001.1 coordinate 13,438, forward strand.
GCCGGACCCGATCGTCGGCCGGCTGGTCTCCGGCGCCGAACCGCTCACCGACGTGCACCTGAGCCGGTCCACCAGCAATGTGCGGCACTACCTGGACAAGGCGCCGCACTGGCCGGAGGGTCTCGTGGTCCTCGGCGACGCGCTCGGCACCTTCAACCCCGCCTACGGACAGGGCATGTCGGTGGCCGCGTTCGGCGCCCGGGTCCTCGGCCGGGAGCTGGAGCGGGCCGGCGGGCTCGACGCGCCCGGCCTCGCCCGGCGGGTGCTGCGGGGCGCGGCGCGGCCGGTGGACGCTGCCTGGGCCCTGGCCGTCGGGCAGGACGTCCTGTACCCCGCGACGCGCGGCGGCGGACGGCCGGGGATCGCCGACCGTGCGGTGACGGCGTACTCGCGGCGCATGACGAGGGCGGCCACCGGCAACTTCGCGGCGGCCTCCGCGATCTGGGACGTCACCAGCATGCGCAGACCACCGACCCGCATGTTCCACCCGGCGGCGGTCCTGGCCGCCCTGGCCGGCCCGCCGCTCCCCCTGCTGACCGGGCCGCCGCTGACGCCCGGCGAACGCGAGGTGCTCACCGGGCTCGACCGCACGGGGATGTGAGCGGACGCCCGGCACGGCTCACCCCGCGAACACGGGCTGCGCCACCCCCCGTCCGGCCCCCGGCACCACCAGCAGCGACCCCGCCAGCGGATGCGGGGCCGGCAGGCCGACGCGGGCGGTCGTGAGGTACAGGTCGGTGAGGTCCGGGCCGCCGAAGGCGCAGGCCGTGACGCGGGGGACGGGGAGGGTGATCACCCGGTCCAGGTCGCCGGACGGGGTGTAGCGGCGTACCGCGCCGCCGTCCCACAGGGCGACCCACACACAGCCCTCGGCGTCGACGCACAGTCCGTCGGGAAAGCCCGCGCCGTCCTCGATCCCGGCCAGGGGGCGGCGGTTCGCCACCCGGCCGTCCGCGGTGACGTCGAAGACGTCGACGCGGCGGGTCGGGGTGTCGGCGTAGTACATCAGCGTGCCGTCGGGGCTCCAGCCGGTGCCGTTGCTCACCGTCACGTCGTCCAGGACGGTCTCGGCCGTGCCGTCGCCGGTGTACCGGGTCAGCGTGCCCCCGCCGCGCGCCTCGTCGTAGCGCATGGTGCCCGCCCACAGGCTCCCGTCGGGGGCGACGGCGGCGTCGTTGCCGCGACGGCCGGGGACGGGCTCGCGGTGCAGCCAGCGGAAGGTGCCGTCGGGATCGAGCAGGCCGATGCCGTCCCGCAGGTTGAGGACGAGGCCGCCGCCGGCGCGGGGCTTGACGGCGCCCACGTGCTGGTCGGTTCGGCGCAGCGTGCGCCGGCCGGTGGCCGGGTCGTAGGTGTGGACGCGGGAGTTGAGGATGTCGAGCCACAGGAGGCGGTCCGTCGCCGGGTCCCAGGTGGGCCCCTCGCCGAGGGCCGCCTCCTCGTGGACGGCCACCTCGAAGGCCGTGCCGGCCGCCGTCATGCCGCGCTCCGGTGGCCGAGCCGCTCGGAGAGGTCGACGGCGCCCTTGACGGCCAGTTGCTCCAGTTCCGCGCGGCGTTCCTCGCTCCAGCGGATCATGGGCACGGAGATCGACAGGGCGGCGACGACGCGGCCGGTGCGGTCGCGGACCGGGGCGGCCACGCAGGAGACGTCCGGGTTGGACTCACGGCTCTCCACGGCGGTGCCCCGCTCGCGGATCGCGGCCAGGGCCTCGCGCAGGGCGGCCGGCTCGGTGATGCTGTTCGGGGTCATCGCGGTCAGCTCGGCGCCGTCGGGGAAGCGCGCGGCGACCTCCGGCTCGGGCAGGGAGGCCAGCAGCATCTTGCCGACGGACGTGCAGTGCGCGGGCAGCCTGCGGCCGGCCGCGGAGACCATGCGCACCGCGTGCGTGGAGTCGACCTTGGCGATGTAGATGACGTCGGTGTCCTCCAGGATCGCCACGTGCACCGTCTCGTCGCAGGTCTCGGCGACGGTCCGGGCGACCTGCTGGCCCTCGGCGGCGAGGTCGAGGTGCTCGGCGTAGCGGGCACCGAGCTGGTACGGGCGCACGCCGAGCCGGTACCGTCCGGACTGCCCGGCGACCGGGACGATGTACTTGCGGGCGGCGAGCGTGGTGACCAGCTCGTGGACCGTGGTCCGCGGCAGCTGGAGCCGGCGCACGATGTCGGGGGCGGAGAGCGTGCCGTCCCCGTCGAGGAAGAGCTCCAGTATGTCGAGAGCCCGGGTCACGGCCGGCACGAGGCGTCCCATGTCCAGCCCCCTCCCTAGTGTGTTCGAGATTTCAACAGACGGTCGGAATGACGAACACAGGCTACTCACATCGCGTTTGCCCGGGCAATGGGTGTGCGGCCGTCCCATGGTCCGCACCGTCCGCGATGATGGTTGCCATGCCGACCGGAAAGCAGTCCGCAGGACCGTTCACCCCGCGCGACTTCCAGCTCGTCCTGCTGCGCCGCATGGCCGACCACAACCCCGGCCCGGTCGAGGACGCCCGCCGCGAGCTGGGCGCCTCGGTCGCGGACATGCGCGAGGCCAACAGGCGCTGGCAGGCGATGCTCCGCTCCCCCCGGTCCCGCTCGGCGGCCTCGCGGTACCGCTCCGTCCTCGGCGAGCCCGAGTCGGTGGCGCCCCGCCGGATCGGTGACCTGGAGTGCGAGGCCCGGCAGTGGGCGCTGCCGCTCTGGCCGGACCTGCGCTTCGAGGTGCTGGTCGCCGACAGGGGCGCGGTCTGGAACGAGTGGCTGGTCCGCGCGCCGGGCGCGAGCGGGCCCGAGCTGCGCACCCTGGAGGACCTCACGCCCTGGTCGTGCACGGTCGACGAGACGGCCCGCGCCTTCGCCCCCGCCCGGCCGCTCCAGGGCTCGGCCCCGACCCGGTGGGGGCTGGCCTTCACCGCCCCGGACCACGACGGCGTACGCCACGAGGTGGTCGCGGAGTTCACCTGGGGCCTGCTCCAGCGCACGGCCGCCGGCGGATAGCGCTGGTCCCGGTCAGCGCTCGTCCTCCGGGTCCCAGTCCAGCAGCCGAACCTTGGCGACCGTACGGACGTGGCGGCGCATCGCGGCGGCGGCCTGCCGGGGCTGCCGGGCGGCGATCGCGTCGAGGATGGCCCGGTGCTGGGCCAGGGAGCGGCCGGGGCGGCCGGGCTGGCGCAGGGACTCGGTGCGGCTCTCGGCGATCTGGTGGGCGATGGAGCGCATGAACTCGGCGAGCAGGCTGCTGTGCGCCGCCGCCGTCACCGCCGCGTGGAACAGCCGGTCGCCCTCGACGCCGTGCCCGTCCCGGTCGATCTCCTCGGTCATCACCGCGAGCGCGGACCGCATCGCGGCGAGGTCGTCCTCCGTGCGGCGCTCGGCGGCCAGTTCGGCGAGTTTCGTCTCCAGCGCCTCGCGGGCCTCCAGGACGTCCGGGAGGCGCCGCCGGCGTTCGACCATCTTCTCGACCGGTTCGACGTCGAGGCTGTCCCGGACCAGATAGGTCCCGCCGCCGTGCCGCGCCTCCACCAGGCCCTGCACCTCCAGGACCACGATCGCCTGCTTCACCGAGGCGCGGCTGACGCCGAGGCGCTGGGCGAGGTCCCGTTCGGGCGGAAGCCGGTCGCCGGCCCGCAGGCCGCCGTCGGTGACGTACTGACGCAGCCGCTCCAGCACCTGTTCGTACAGGCGCTGCTTGGTCATGGGCCGCAGGGCGTCGGTCATGAGATCCCCCCTCTCGCCGGGAGCGTAGCACCGGGCGAGGAGGTGGCCCGGTGGACGAGTGGCTGAGCCAATTGTTGCGCGACCCCTTGACGGCAGCCCCCGCCGGGCCCACGCTGACCAGCCAACCACACCACCCAAGTGGCTCAGCCACTCAGCCACTCCTTCCGGCAGTCAGGTCAGCACTCGGGAGCCCCCGCATGTCCCCCGAACTCATCTCCATCCTCGTCCTCGTCGTGGTGTTCGTCATCGCCACCACCCGCTCCGTGAACATGGGCGCGCTCGCCTTCGCCGCCGCGTTCGGGGTGGGCACGCTCGTCGCCGACCTCGACGCGGACGGCATCTTCGCCGGGTTCCCCGGCGACCTGTTCGTCGTCCTCGTCGGTGTCACCTACCTGTTCGCGATCGCCCGGGCCAACGGCACCACCGACTGGCTGGTGCACGCGGCCGTCCGGCTGGTGCGGGGGCGGGTCGCGCTGATCCCGTGGGTGATGTTCGCGCTCACCGGCGCGCTCACGGCGATCGGCGCGGTCAGTCCGGCCGCGGTCGCGATCGTCGCGCCGATCGCCCTGAGCTTCGCCACCCGGTACTCGATCAGCCCGCTGCTCATGGGCACGATGGTGGTGCACGGCGCGCAGGCCGGCGGGTTCTCGCCGATCAGCATCTACGGCTCGATCGTCAACGGCATCGTGGAGCGCGAGAAGCTCCCGGGCAGCGAGGTCGGCCTGTTCCTCGCCTCGCTGGTGGCCAACCTCCTCATCGCGGCCGTGCTGTTCGCGGTGCTCGGCGGGCGGAAACTGTGGGCGCGCGGGGCGGTGGCGCCCGAGGACGGCGGCCGCCCCGGCGAGGGCACGCGGCCCACCGGCACGGGCACCGGCACCGGCACCGGCACCGGGACGGATACCGCCGCGGGGACGGGCGCCGGCCCGGCTCCCGGTACCGGCGGCGCCGCACCCGCGGCCGTGGCCGTCCGTCCCGGCCAGGAGACCGACGGCACCGGCGGCATCCGCCTCACCCCCGCCCGCGTCGCCACCCTCGCCGCCCTGGTCGCCCTGGTCGTGGCCGTCCTCGGATTCGACCTGGACGCGGGGCTGAGCGCGGTCACCCTCGCCGTCGTGCTGAGCACCGCCTGGCCGGAGGACAGCCGCCGGGCCGTCGGCGAGATCGCCTGGTCCACGGTGCTGCTGATCTGCGGTGTCCTCACCTACGTCGGCGTGCTGGAGGAGATGGGCACCATCACCTGGGCCGGCGAGGGCGTCGGCGGCATCGGCGTCCCGCTGCTGGCCGCCGTACTGCTCTGCTACATCGGTGCGATCGTGTCGGCCTTCGCCTCCTCCGTGGGCATCATGGGCGCGCTGATCCCGCTGGCGGTGCCGTTCCTCGCGCAGGGCGAGATCGGGGCGGCCGGCATGGTGGCGGCGCTCGCGGTGTCGGCGACGGTGGTGGACGTCAGCCCGTTCTCGACCAACGGGGCGCTGGTGCTGGCCGCCGCCCCGGACGTGGACCGCGAGCGGTTCTTCCGCCAGCTGATGGTCTACGGCGGGATCGTGGTGGCGGCCGTGCCGGCGCTGGTCTGGCTCGTACTGGTCGTGCCCGGCTTCGGGTAGACCCGCTTCGGGCGATCGGCACCGTCCGGCAGCCTTGGACGACAGCTCTCGGGCAACAGCTAAGGAGTACTTCGCGTGTCCTCTCTCTTCCCGGCCCTCTCCCCGGCCCCGACCGGCGCTCCGGGCGACCGGCCCGCGCTGCGGTTCGGCCAGCGCTCCCTGACCTACGCCGAACTCGCCGCGGCGGCGGGTGCCACGGCCGGGCGGATCGGCGGCGCCGGCCGGGTCGCGGTGTGGGCGACCCCGGCGATGGAGACCGCCGTCGCCGTGGTGGCCGCGCTGCTGGCCGGGGTCGCCGCCGTACCCCTCAACCCGAAGTCCGGCGACAAGGAGCTCGCGCACATCCTCTCCGACAGCGCGCCCTCCCTCGTCCTGGCGCCCCCGGGCGCCGGACTCCCGCCCGCCCTCGGCGCCCTGGAGCGCGTCGACGTGGACGTACGGGCACGCGGGACCGTCCCCGAGGACCGCGCCGGCGAAGGCGACCCGGCGCTCGTCGTCTACACCTCCGGCACCACGGGACCGCCCAAGGGTGCCGTCATCCCCCGGCGGGCGCTGGCGACGACTCTGGACGCGCTCGCCGACGCGTGGCAGTGGACCGGCGACGACGTCCTCGTACAGGGGCTGCCGCTGTTCCACGTGCACGGGCTCGTCCTCGGCGTCCTCGGCCCGCTGCGCCGCGGCGGGTCCGTGCGGCACCTGGGCAGGTTCTCCACCGAGGGCGCCGCGCGGGAGCTGAACGACGGCGCGACCATGCTGTTCGGCGTGCCGACGATGTACCACCGCATCGCCGAGACGCTCCCCGCCGACCCGGAGCTGACGAAGGCGCTGTCCGGGGCGAGGCTGCTGGTGTCGGGGTCGGCCGCGCTGCCGGTGCACGACCACGAGCGCATCGCCGCCGCGACCGGACGGCGGGTGATCGAGCGGTACGGCATGACGGAGACGCTGATGAACACCAGCGTGCGCGCCGACGGCGAGCCGCGCGCCGGGACGGTGGGCGTACCGCTGCCCGGCGTGGAGCTGCGGCTCGTGGAGGAGGACGGCACTCCGATCGCGGAGCCGGACGGGGAGAGCGTCGGCGAGATCCAGGTGCGCGGCCCGAACCTGTTCACCGAGTACCTCAACCGCCCCGACGCCACCGCCGCCGCCTTCACCGCGGACGGCTTCTTCCGCACCGGCGACATGGCGGTGCGCGACCCCGACGGCTACGTCCGCATCGTCGGCCGCAAGGCCACCGACCTGATCAAGAGCGGCGGTTACAAGATCGGCGCAGGGGAGATCGAGAACGCGCTGCTGGAGCACCCGGCGGTGCGGGAGGCCGCGGTCACCGGGGAGCCCGACCCGGACCTCGGGGAGCGGATCGTGGCCTGGATCGTGCCGGCCGACCCCGGCGCGCCGCCCGCCCTCGAGACGCTGGCCGACCACGTCGCGGGCCGGCTCGCCCCGCACAAGCGACCCCGTGTCGTCCGCCACCTCGACGCGCTGCCCCGCAACGACATGGGGAAGATCATGAAGCGGGCGCTGGACCGTGACTGAGCGCCTGACCGCACGGGAGTTCCTCGCCCTGGTCACCGACGACTCCACGTTCACCGAGCTCCCCCGCCCGGACGGCGCGTGGCCGCCCGACGGCCCCCTCGGCTGGCCCGGCTACGACGCCGCGCGGGCCCGCGCCGCCGAGCGCACCGGTGAGGAGGAGTCCGTGGTCTGCGGCACCGGCCGCGTCGAGGGCACGCCGGCGGTGCTCGTCTCCTTCGAGTTCGGCTTCCTCGGCGGCTCGCTGGGCCGCCGTACCGGCGACCGGCTGGAGGCGGCGTACGCGCACGCACGCGAACACCGGCTGCCCGTGGTGCCGTTGGTCGCCACCGGTGGCAGCCGGATGCAGGAGGGGATGCTCGCGCTGACCCAGTTGCAGCGGGCGGCCCGGCAGTCGGCGCTCACCCGGGCGGCCGGTCTTGCGCAGGTCGCGGTGGTGCGGGACCCGGCGACCGGGGGCGGCTGGGCGACGCTGGGCGCGGGCGCCGACGTGGTCCTCGCCCTGCCGGGCGCCCAGGTCGGCTTCGCCGGTTCGCGGGTCCGGCCCCCGGACGCCGACCCCGCCGCGTACACGGCCGAGGCGCAGGTGGCGGCGGGCAGCGCGGACGCGGTCGTACCGCCCGGGGAGCTGCGCGCGACGCTGGGGCGGTGGCTGCGGCTGCTGACGGCGCCGTCCGGCGATCCGGCGCCGGTCCCCGGGCCGCTGGGCGCGCGGGACCTGCCGGCCGACGGCTGGGACGCGGTACGGCGGGCCCGCGCCCCCGGACGCCCGCGCGCCGGGGCGTACCTGGACGCCTACTTCACCGACCGCGTCGCCCTGTCCGGCGACCGCTGCGGGGGCAGGGACCCGGAGGGCATGCTCTGCGGCTTCGGCACGCACGCGGGGCGCACGGTCGCGTACGCCGCCCAGACGGGGGCGGCGACCCGGCCGGCCGGGTACCGCACCGCGACCCGGCTGATCCTGCTCGCCGACCGGCTCGGCATCCCGGTGCTGACCCTGGTGGACACGCCGGGCGCGGCCAACGACGCGGCGGCGGAGCGGCAGGGGGTGGGCCCGGCGATCGCGGACCTGTTCGGCGCCGTGGCCTCGGTGCGCACGCCCCTCACCACACTGGTGATCGGCGAGGGCGGCTCGGGCGGTGCGCTGGCCCTGGCCGCGCCCGGCGCCACCTGGGCCACCCCGGACAGCTACTTCTCCGTCATCGCGCCGGAGCACGCGGCGGCGATCCTCAAGCGACCGCCGGAGGAGATCGAGACGACGGCCGGTCAACTGCGCCTGCGACCGCAGGACTTGGCCGAACTTGGCGTGATCCGAACAAGCGAGCAGTTGTTCCCTGGAACAGGTGATCGTCGCTCAGGAGAGCGCATGTGACTGCAGGGACCAACGACACTTACGGTGTGCGAGCGACGGGCTGCAGACCGTAGTCGCGCACATGTCCCAGTAGTCCCCAGTGGGTCCCGGCGAGTCCCGGCGGGTCCCGCACATGAACAGCGCAAGGAGCTGCACGATCATGAACCTTCTCACCGACATCCTCGCCGGCCTCGTCCACTTCGTCGGCTGGCTGGTCTGACGGTCCGAGAACCCAGGCGGCGCCGCCTCCCCGTCCCAGGGAGGCGGCGCCGTCCGCGTGCCGGCCCACGAAAACGCCCGCGGGCCTACCTCACGGCCACCGCCCGCACGATCTCCTGCGTGACCGAGCCGCCCCGGTCGTCGCGCGCGAAGGCCCGCAGCGAGACGTGCTCGGCGCCGCGCGGCACGCTCAGCGTCCCGTGCCAGGACGCCTTCCCGCCGCCGTCACCGCGCAGCCGGACCTGCTGCCAGGACATCCCTCCGTCGTACGACACCTCCAGCGTGCCGCCGCCGATCCTCCCGGTGTCCGGGGCGCCCGCCACGTACGCGGCGTCGAGGCCGACCCGCGGCTTCCCGCCGCCGCGCACCTTCCCCGCGAGGTCGGTGTCCACGTCGAAGGAGAGGTTGATGAGCGGCAGGTACGTCCACCGGTCCTGCGGTGTGGCCGCCGACCGGAAGGTCCACTCCGCGTGGCCCTCGCTCGCGAGCGGCCAGCGGGCCGCGTCGAGCGCGGTGTCGGTGACGAGCCTGTACGTGTGCTCGTCGGCGGGCGCGTCCCACACGTACGCGGCGGAGCTCGGCCCCCGGTCGGCCAGTTCGCCGTCCAGGTACACGGACGTGGTCTGCGACATGCCGCTGCCCTCGCTCCACACGTCGCCGAAGCCGGTGTGGTCGGGTCCCGAGTCGCCCCAGCCTGGCGCGTTGAACTGCAGCTGGTTCCCGGAGCGCTGCTGTCCCCAGCCGAGCCCGGTGCCGAGGTAGGGGTGCCACACCGGCTTGAACCAGTTCAGCTCGGCGCGCGAGCCTCCCCGGTAGCCGACCAGTCCGCCGCGTTCCTCCAGCGCCTCACCGGCGCTCGTGACGGTCTCGTGCCACCGCTGACCGGGCCCGGTGGACACGTACTCCGTGCGCTCGGCGGGGTAGTCGATCCGCTCCCGGAAACCGAGGCCGACCGGGAAGGTGTCGGTGATCGAGTACCGGAACTCGCCGCCGCTCGCCGGTGCGTCGCCGTGGTACTCGGTGTGCAGCACGGCGAGGTCGCGGCGGCCCGGCTCGTAGGTGAGGTCCCGGTCGGGCACGGCACCCGCGTGCCCCTCGGACAGGTCGTACACGTACGGCGTGTCGCGGGTGCCGGTCATGTCGGCCCGTCCGGCCGCGCGCAGCCGGCGGGCGTCGGCGGCGGAGACCGTGGCGATCTGCAGCGGCCGGTCGGCGTTGTCGTCCGTGCCCCACCAGGACATCAGCCGCCCGGGGGCGTCGTCGGTCACGAACAGCGCCCTGGCGCCCGCGTCCTGCGCCGCCTGCGCGAGCGCCGTCGGCTCGGTCCCGTCGGTCAGCTCGGCGAGGACCGCCTTGCCGCGTACGCGGTCCGGGAGGGGCCCGGCCCCGACGTCACCGACGTCGACCAGCGGCAGCCTGGTGCGGCCCTCGACGAGAGTCCCGCCGGACTGGACGGTGGCCTCGCCGACCCCCTTCACCTCCAGCAGCGGCTTGCCGAGCCGCCACACGGTCCGGTACTCGAAGCCTCCCTCGGTGACCTTCTGCGTCGGCGCGGCGAACACGCTGTCGTACGTCAGCGGCACCTGGACGGCGCCGAACAGGTCGGACCCGTTCGCGTCGCGGTCGTACTCCATGAGGAGCTGGCGGGTCTCGGTGCGCCTGGGGACGTCGGCGCTGATCTCGCGCAGCGCGCGGCCGTCCAGGGTGATCTCGCGGTCCCGGTCGACGACGACCTCGGGGGCGGCGAGGAAGCCCAGGCCGAGGGAGTCGGCGCCGTGGCTGCCGCGCACGTCCAGGAAGGAGGTCAGGCTGTACGTCCCGCGCGGGAGCCGCAGCTCCAGGGTGCCGGACTCCCCGACGTGCGCGGGGACGGGGTCGACGCCCTCGGTGAGCTGCTGGACGGTCAGGTCGGCGGGGACGGCGGCACCGGAGCGGTCCTTGACGCGCACGGTGAGCGTGTACCGCTCGTCCTCCTTGACCAGTCCGAACGCGGTGTGCGCGAGGGTCTTCCCGCTCGCGTCGGCCGCGACGATCTGCCCGCCGGTGGCGCCGACCGGCGCCTCGGACCCGTCGCCGGTGACGGTGGTGGAGGCGGTGCCGTGCGCGGGCACGGTGAGGGAGGTGTCGGCGAGGACGGCGACGCCCTCGGGGGCGCCCCGCACGGACAGGGTCAGCCCGACGTCCGCGTCGGTGTCGTTGGTGTACGTGAGCTTCCTGGTGACGGGCTCGTTGGACGCGTACGGCCAGGAGTGGAAGCCGAGGTCGGCACTGCCGGTCGCGGTGACCCCGGCGCCGACGGCGTCCGGCACGCCGACCCGGCCCGCCCCCAACTGGTAGACGGAGGCGTCCAGCTCCTTCGACGTGGACATCAGCGCGTCCTTGAGCCGCGCGCCGGTCCAGTCCGGGTGCTCCTCGGCGAGCAGGGCGGCCACGCCGGCGATGTGCGGCGTCGCCATCGACGTACCGTCCATGCTGGTGTAGTCGCCGCTGCCCTCGGTGAGCCGGGAGCGGGCGGCGAGGATGCCGACGCCCGGGGCCGACAGGTCGGGCTTGAGCGCGTTGTCTCCGTAGCGGGGCCCTGCGCTGGTGAACCAGGCCGCCCGGTCGGCGGAGTCGACCGCGCCCACGGTGAGGGCGGCGTCGGCCGCGCCGGGCGAGCCTATGGAGGAGGGGGCGCCGGTGTTGCCGGCCGCGACGACGAACAGGGCGCCGGTCTCGCGGGAGAGGGTGTCGACGGCCTCGGCCATCGGGTCGGTGCCGTCGCTGGGCTCGGTCGAGCCGAGGCTCATGGAGATCACGTCGGCGTCCACGTCCCGCGCGGCCCACTCCATGCCGGCGATGATCTCGGACTCGCTGCCGAAGCCCTCGTCGTCGAGGACCTTGCCGACGGCGAGCGTGGCACCGGGCGCGACCCCCTTCTGCTTGCCGTCCGAGGCGGCTCCGCTGCCGCCCACGGTGGAGGTGACGTGGGTTCCGTGGCCGTTGCGGTCGGCGACCTCCTCGCCGGGAATGAAGCTCCTGCTCTGCGCGATCCGCCCCGCGAGGTCGGGGTGCCCGGCGTCCACGCCGCTGTCCAGCACGGCCACGGTGACGCCCTTGCCGGTCAGACCGGCCTCCCAGGCCTCCGGCGTGCCGATCTGCGCGTTGGACTCGGCCATGGCGGCGCCGACCCGCCCGTCGAGCCACACGCCGTCGATGCCGGCATCGCGCCGGGTGAACTCCCGCCAGAAGTCCCGCCCCTTGCCGGCCTCGACGGCGGCGCCGCGCACGCTGGGCAGCGCCCGGGTCCGCTCGGTGCCCCTCGGGGTGGCGGCCCGCGCGCCCTTGCCGTAGGTCACGATCAGCGGCAGCTCCCCGGTCTCGGTGTCGGCGAGCCCCTGCTCCAGCAGCCCACCGACGTCGAAGAGCCGTTCGTCGAGGCTGCCGTCGCGCAGGTACGGCAGGGCCTCGTCCGGTACGACGACGGTCCGGCGGCCGGAGCGGCGCGTGTGCACGGCACCGGTGGCACCCTCGGGCCGGTCCACCGTGACGGTCTTGCGGCCGCCGCCGAGCTCGGTGACGGTCACCCGGTCGCCGGTGACGAGGGTGACGGTGCGCGCCGTGTCGGCCGCCGGGTCCGTGCGAGGGGTGTCGCGGGCGGCGACGGCCCGGGTGCGCGCGGGGTCCGGGGGCGGGTCCTGCGCCGCCGCCGTCCCGGCCGGCAGCAGCGCGATCACGAGCCCCGCCGACAGGAGGGTCGCCCCACGTCTGACTGGTCCTGTGCTCATCCACGTCTCTCTTCGTGTCGTCGTAGAGTGCAGTGACGAGTGCTGTGAGCAGTCTCAGGGGCCTTGTGGGGCAAGGGAGTTGACCGGAGGCGGCGGGTAGACGCCCTGGCGGGTTCCCGCCAGTGGCACGGGGGTCCGGCGACCGGAGGCGGGACGCGTCCCGGGCCGGCGACCGGACCTCGACCCACCCGGACGGCCTGCGTGCCCGATCGGCCGGCTCCGGCGAGACTCCAGCCGGCCGGGGTCCGGCAGCGGAATGGGATCGGGCCGCACGGGACCGGGAAGCGGTCGCCGGGCCGCGCGGCTCTTCCCGCCGGTGCCCGGCCGGCACACCCCCCGTTCAGCCGCCCCCCGCCCGGCCCCCTCCAGCAGGCGCCCGCCCGCGCAGCCGCGCACGATCGGTGCTAAGAGGCCGGCCACCGGGCGGCCCCGCACGGTCCGCGCTCTCGGGAGGATTCGCCATGACCGCCAGTACCGCCAGCACCGCAAGTCTGGAGGCGCTGCGCCGCTGCCACTTCGCCGTCGACCTGGGCGCGGCGCGGACCCGCGTGTACGTGAAGGGGGCCGGGCTCGTCGTCGACCAGCCGTCCGCCGCGGCCGTCAACACCCGCACGGGCGCTCTGATCGCGGTCGGCGAGTTCGCGGAGAAGATGACCGGCCGCACCCCCGGCTACATCCGTGTCGTGCGGCCCGTCTCCGGTGGCACGGTCGTCGACATCGAGATGGCCCAGCGCATGCTGCGGCACCTGCTCGGCGACCGGATCCGCCGCACCCTGCGCCGCAAGCCCCGGCTGCGGGCCGCCGTGTGCACCCCGCACGACGCGGACCCGCTGTCCCAGCGCGCGGCGATCGAGACGCTGGTCGGGCTGGGCGCGCGCCGGGTGGAGCTCGTCGACACCCTCATCGCGGCGGCGGTCGGCTGCGGGCTGCCCGTGGAGCGGCCCGAGGCCACCATGATCATGGTGTGCGGGGCGCACGCCACGCAGGTCGCGGTGCTCTCCCTCGGCTCGATCGTGACCGCCGAGCGCATCCCGGTGGGCGGCGAGGCAGTGGACCACGCGATCGTGCAGCTGCTGCGCCACCAGCACGAGCTGGTGCTGCCCAGCCAGTCCGTACGCCCGCTGCAGCTCGCCCTGTCCGGCAACGGCCTGACCCCGCAGGGGCCGGCGTCCACCGAGATCCACGGGCGGGACGTGGCGACGGGGCTGGCCCGCAGTGTGCGGGTGGACACCGCCACGGTGCGCAACGCCATCCAGACGCCGCTGACGGCCGTGCTCGACGGCATCGGCAAGGTGCTGCGGGACTGCCCGCCGGACCTGGTCGCGGACCTCGCCGACCGCGGGATCATGATGGTCGGCGGCAGCGCGCTGCTGCCGGGCTTCGACCAGATGCTGCGTCAGGCCACCGGTATGCCGGTGCACATCGCGGAGCGGCCCGACGTGTGCGCGGTCCAGGGCCTCGGCAGCATGCTGGAGGGCCGGGTCGAGCCGCTCGTCCTGCACCCGACCACCTCGGACGCCGGCCCGGGATCCGGCCCCGGTCCCGACTCCGGTACCGGCTCCGACTGATCCGGCGCCGGACGGCCGAGGGGGCGGGACACCCGGAGGGGGACGGCAGGAAACCGAGGAAGCCCCACGCATGACCGCGCAGCCCGCGCCCCGACTGTCCCGTCTCCTCGAAGCGCTCGCGGGCGTCGGCACCGACCTCGATCTGCGCAGTGTGCTGCAGCGCATCGTGGACGGTGCCGCCGACCTGACCGGCGCCCACCGCGCGGCCCTGGTGGTCACCGATCCGGGCGAGGGCGGCCTCGCCGAGTTCCGCGCCCCGCACCCGGGCCCCGTGCCGGATTCGGCGCCCCGGCTGCGGGTGCCGATCCACGTGCGGGACGAGGAGTTCGGCGAGCTGCGCCTGGCCGGGCGGCCCGGGGCAGGTCCGTTCACCGTCGAGGACGAGCAGCTGCTGCGGGTCCTGGCCGTGCAGGCCGGTGTCTCGATCGGCAACGCCCGGCTGTACGAGACGGCCCGGCAGCGGGAGCGCTGGATCGAGGGTGCCGCGGCCGTCACCACCGCGCTGCTCACCGAGGAGGGCGCGGACGACGCGCTGACCACGGTGGCGGAACGGGCCCGGCTGCTCGCCGCCGCCTCCGCGGGTGTCATCCTGCACCCGACCGCCGAGGGCGGCATGGAGATCGTGACCGCCTCGACCCCCGAGGACCCTGACGGCATGGTCGGTGCGACCATCACGCCGGGCAGCCCGGTGCTGGAACAGCTTCTGGGCGGCGAACCGGTGTTCATCGACGACTCGGCGACCGACCCTCGCATGACGACCCACGTACGGCACCGGTTCGGGCCGAGCATGATGCTGCCCCTGCAGGCGAGCGGCCGGCTGATCGGCACCCTCGCCCTGCCCCGCCGCCGCGGCGGACGCCCCTACACGGACGTGGAACGGCTGCTCGCGACGCAGTTCGCCTCGCAGGCGGCGCTCGCCCTGGTGCTGGCCGACGCCCGGCGCGGCCGGGAGCGGCTCGCGGTCTACGAGGACCGCGACCGCATCGCCCGTGACCTGCACGACCTGGTGGTGCAGCGGCTGTTCGCCACCGGCATGATGCTGGAGTCCACCGAGCGCCGCCCCGGAGCCGACGACGTCCGCGACATCCTCGGCCGGGCGGTGGACGAGCTGCGCTCCACGGTCCAGGAGGTCCGCACCACCATCTTCGCGCTGCAGCAGCCACCGGCCGAACCGCCTGCCGGCCTGCGCGTGCGAGTACTGCGCGAGACCGCGTCGGCCGCCGCCCGGCTCGGTGCCGCGCCCTCCACTCACTTCCGGGGCGCCGTCGACACCCGGGTGCCCGACCGAGTCGCCGACCGCCTCCTCGCCGCCCTGAGCGAGGCCCTGGCGGACGTGTCCGCGCGCCCGGGCGTCACCCGCGTCGAGGTCGCCGTCGAGACGCCCGCCCCGTCGGCCGGGGGCCGGGAGGGCGTACGCCTGAGGGTCACCGCCGACGGCGAGGGCGACGGAGACGGGGGACGGGGCACGACGGTCACCTGGTGGGCACCGCTGTAACGGATGGTGGCGGCCTCCCGGACGGGGTACCCGTCCCGCGACCCGCCCGGCAGGAGGAGGTACCACGATGAGCGAACCGACCCCGTCCCAGGCCGAGGGCGAACGCGACGACGAGCCCGACACCCCCGACGTGGGGCACAGCACGCCCTCGCAGGCGGAGGGCGAACGCGACGACGACATCGAGAGCACCGGGGAGGGGCCGGAGGGCCGGGAACAGGCCTGACCGGTTTCGCGCACGCCGCAGGAGAACGTTCCTGCGGCGAAGTGCTTGAGTGGGGCGGGTGGGACTCGAACCCACGGCCGACGGATTATGAGTCCGCTGCTCTAACCGGCTGAGCTACCGCCCCAAAGCGGCGTGTCGCGTACATGTGTGCGCGCCGTCTGCCGCAGCATAGCCGCTCATACGATCTCCTGCCTCGGCTGGTCGGCTTCCACGGCTGCCTTCCTGACCTTGAGGACTCCGCAGCGTGCCGCGTGGTTCCCGGGATGTGAGAACACCTCACGGGCACATGAAAAAGGACCCCGGAGGGTCCTCGTTCACCGCGCTCCCCCGACTGGACTCGAACCAGTAACCTGCCGGTTAACAGCCGGCTGCTCTGCCAATTGAGCTACGGAGGACCGAGCTCCCCGGACTGGACTCGAACCAGTAACCTGCCGGTTAACAGCCGGCTGCTCTGCCAATTGAGCTACCGAGGAAGGTCTCGTGTCGCATCGAACGTGTCGGCCTGGGTATTCGCCAGGGGGCGCGCGCTCGCTGCGACACATACATTAGCGCAAGCAGGGGGGTGCTCCGCCAATCGGTACTCTCCAGCACCCCGGAGCCAGTGAAGAGAAGGGTGGCCGCCATGCGTTACCGGCTCACGTTCGTCGTCGGACTAGCGGTGGGTTACGTGCTCGGCACGAAGGCCGGGCGGGAGCGATACGAGCAGTTGCGGAAGTCCGCGCAGCAGGTCGCGCAGAACCCGGCCGTGCGCAACACCGCGGAGTCCGCCGCCCAGCAGG
Source organism: Streptomyces sp. NPDC093065 (assembly GCF_044754585.1). Lineage (NCBI taxonomy): Bacteria > Bacillati > Actinomycetota > Actinomycetes > Kitasatosporales > Streptomycetaceae > Streptomyces > Streptomyces sp. NPDC093065. The sequence continues at coordinate 29,672 of NZ_JBIVPJ010000001.1, forward strand.
GCAGGCACTTCGCCGACAAGGCGTACCACGTGGTGAGCGACAAGGTCGGTGACCGGATGCCCGACTCGGTGGCCCACCGGGTCCGCTCGCTGCGGGAGCGCGGTACGAACGGCAGCGGTCCGGACGACTGGGGCACCAGCAACACCTGAGGTCCCGGTACGGCCACCGCGGCCGGTGCGGCAGAATTTCGGGTATGGGGATAGTCGCCGGGTTGGACAGTTCGCCCGATTTCACTCGTATCGTCGTCTGCGATTCGGACACGGGTGCCGTGCTGCGTCAGGGCTACGCGCCGCACCCGCTGGAGAGCCCCGAGGGCGGAGGCCGGCCCGCGGACGTCGATCCGCAGGCCTGGCTGCTGTCCCTCGGGGAGGCGGCCGGCGGCGGACTCCTCGAGGGCGTGCAGGCCATCGGCGTGTCGGCGCAGGCCAACTCGGTCGTGCCGCTGGACACGCAGGGCAATACGGTGCGGCCCGCCATGGTCGGCGGCGACAAGCGCTCGCAGGTCGCGGCGGCCGACCTGATCGACGCGCTCGGCGGCCGCGAGGCCTGGGCGCAGGCCGTGGGCTCGGTGCCGCAGACCGCGCAGCCGGTGACGAAGCTGCGCTGGCTGGCGCGGAGCGAGCCGGAGGCCGCCGCGCGCACCGCCGTACTGCTCCAGGCCCACGACTGGCTGGTGTGGCAGCTGCTCGGGCGGCCGGTGCGGCGGACCACCGACCGGGGCGGGGCCTCGGGCACCGGGTACTGGTCGGCGGCGACCGGCGGTTACCGGTCCGACCTGGTCGAGCTGGCGCTCGGGCACCAGGCGGTGCTGCCGGAGGTGATCGGCCCGGCCGACGCGGCCGGTACGACGCCGGAGGGGCTGCTGATCTCCGCCGGGACCGGCGAGACCCAGGCCGCCGCCTTCGGGCTGGGGATCGGCCTCGGCGACGCGGTGGTGTCGCTTGGCGCCTCCGGTTCCGTGATGGCCGTGCACACCGAGCCGCTCGTCGACCAGTCCGGGATGATCACCGCCCTGGCGGACGCCACCGGCATGCACCTGCCGGTGGTCACCACGCTGAACGCCGTACGGGTCCTGCGCGGCGCCGCCGAACTGCTCGGCGTGCCTGACCTGGAGAGCCTGTCCGAGCTGGCGATGAAGTCGACGCCCGGCTCGCACGGGCTGGTGCTGCTCCCCTATCTGGAGGGCGAGCGGACGCCGAACCTGCCGCACACCGCGGGGACGCTCGCCGGCCTCAGGCGCGAGTCGATGAGGGCGGAGCACCTGGCGCGGGCCGCGTTCGAGGGCATGCTGTGCGGTCTCGCCGACGCCCTGGACGTGCTGCGATTCCGTGGCGTGGACGTACGGCGGGTCTTCCTGCTGGGCGCGGCGGCCGAACTGCCGGCCGTGCAGGCGGCGGCGCCGGCGCTGTTCGGCACGCAGGTCGTCGTGCCGCAGCCTGCGGACTACGCGGCGATCGGCTCGGCCCGGCAGGCGGCCTGGGCGCTGGGCGTCTCCCAGGGCACGCTGGACCCGCGCACTCCCCCGGCCTGGCAGGGCGCGGTGGCGCAGGTCCTCGAACCGGGCGAGGAGCTGGCGGTGGGGCAGGCGGTGCGCCAGCAGTTCGTGTCGGTGCGCGAGCAGACGCACCCGGGCGCGTTGTGATGCCGGGGGCTTACCGCCCGTAGGCCGGAATTTGCCGCGCTCTTGGGTTAATCGGTTGAGGTAACGCGGGTGGAGTGTTCGACGATAGGGGCCAGGGGCAACCAACCGCGGCCCCTGTCGCCGACTCCGAGAGACTCAGTGTGCTCATACGACTACTACGGACCTATCTCAGGCCGTACCAGAAACCCATCGCCCTGCTGGTGGCGCTGCAGTTCCTGCAGACCTGCGCCTCCCTGTACCTGCCGACCCTGAACGCGGACATCATCGACGACGGCGTGGTGAAGGGTGACTCGGGCTACATCCTGAGCTACGGCGCCCTGATGATCGGCATCTCGCTGGCCCAGGTCGTCTGCAACATCGGTGCCGTCTACTACGGGGCGCGCACCGCCGCCGCCCTCGGCCGGGACGTGCGCGGTGCCGTCTTCGACCGGGTGCAGTCCTTCTCGGCGCGCGAGGTGGGCCACTTCGGCGCGCCCTCGCTGATCACGCGGACCACCAACGACGTGCAGCAGGTCCAGATGCTGGCCCTGATGACGTTCACGCTGATGGTGTCGGCGCCGATCATGTGCGTGGGCGGCATCGTGATGGCGCTCGGCCTGGACGTGCCGCTGTCCGGCGTGCTGCTCGGGGTCGTGCCGGTGCTGGCGGTCTGCGTCACGCTGATCGTGCGGAAGCTGCGCCCGCTGTTCCGGAAGATGCAGGTGCGCCTGGACACGGTGAACCGGGTGCTGCGCGAGCAGATCACCGGCAACCGCGTCATCCGCGCCTTCGTGCGCGACGAGTACGAGCAGCAGCGCTTCCGGAAGGCGAACACCGAGCTGACCGAGGTGTCCCTCGGCACCGGCAACCTGCTGGCGCTGATGTTCCCGGTGGTCATGACGGTGGTGAACCTGTCGTCGATCGCGGTGGTCTGGTTCGGCGCCCACCGGATCGACAGCGGCGGGATGCAGATCGGCGACCTGACCGCGTTCCTCGCCTACCTCATGCAGATCGTCATGTCCGTGATGATGGCCACCTTCATGTTCATGATGGTGCCGCGCGCCGAGGTCTGCGCCGAGCGCATCCAGGACGTCCTGGGGACGGAGAGCAGCGTGGTGCCGCCGGCGGCGCCGGTCACCGAGCTGCGCCGGCACGGGCACCTGGAGATCCGGGAGGCGGGCTTCCGCTACCCCGGCGCCGAGGAGGCGGTGCTCAGGAACATCGCCCTGGTGGCCAAGCCGGGCGAGACGACCGCCGTCATCGGCTCGACCGGCAGCGGCAAGTCGACCCTGCTGGGGCTGGTCCCCCGCCTCTTCGACGCCACCGAGGGCGAGGTGCTGGTCAACGGGGTGGACGTGCGCACCGTCGACCCGAAGACGCTGGCCAAGGTGGTGAGCCTGGTGCCGCAGAAGCCGTACCTGTTCGCGGGGACCGTCGCGACCAATCTGCGCTACGGCAATCCGGACGCCACCGACGAGGAGCTGTGGCACGCGCTGGCGGTGGCGCAGGCCAAGGAGTTCGTCTCCGAGCTGGAGGGCGGGCTCGACGCGCCGATCGCGCAGGGCGGCACCAACGTGTCGGGCGGTCAGCGCCAGCGGCTCGCGATCGCGCGGACGCTGGTCCAGCGCCCGGAGATCTACCTCTTCGACGACTCCTTCTCCGCCCTCGACTACGCCACCGACGCGGCGCTGCGGGCGGAGCTGGCCCAGGAGACCGCCGAGGCGACCGTGGTGATCGTGGCGCAGCGGGTGGCGACCATCCGGGACGCTGACCGGATCGTCGTACTGGACGAGGGCCGGGTGGTCGGCGTGGGCCGGCACCACGAGCTGATGGCGGACAACGAGACCTACCGGGAGATCGTGCTCTCCCAGCTGACGGAAGCGGAGGCTGCCTGATGGCAGGGCCTGCGGGTCGCATGATGGCCGGGGGCGGCCCCGACCAGCGATCGATGGACTTCAAGGGGTCGAGCAAGCGGCTCGTCGCGCAGTTCCGGCCGGAGCGGGCGACGCTGTTCACGCTGCTGACGTGCGTGGTCGTCAGCGTCGGCCTCAACGTGGTCGGGCCGAAGATCCTCGGCCGGGCCACCGACCTGGTCTTCGCCGGCATCGTCGGGCGGGACATGCCGTCCGGGGCCACGAAGGAGCAGGTCCTGGAGTCGATGCGCGAGCGCGGCGACGGCAACGTCGCCGACATGCTCCGCAGCACGGACTTCACCCCCGGGCAGGGCATCGACTTCGGCGCGGTCGGCGAGGTGCTGCTGCTCGCGCTGGGGACGTTCGCGGTGGCCGGGCTGCTGATGGCGGTGGCCACGCGGCTGGTGAACCGGACGGTGAACCGGACGATGTTCCGGCTGCGCGAGGACGTGCAGACGAAGCTGTCCCGGCTGCCGCTGTCGTACTTCGACAGGCGCCAGCGCGGCGAGGTGCTCAGCCGCGCCACCAACGACATCGACAACATCGGGCAGACGCTCCAGCAGTCGATGGGCCAGCTGATCAACTCACTGCTCACCATCATCGGCGTGCTGGCGGTGATGTTCTGGGTCTCCTGGATCCTCGCGCTGGTCGCCCTGGTGACGGTGCCGCTGTCGTTCGTGGTGGCCACGCGCGTCGGCAAGCGGTCGCAGCCGCAGTTCGTGCAGCAGTGGCGCTCCACGGGGCAGCTGAACGCGCACATCGAGGAGATGTACACCGGCCATGCGCTGGTCAAGGTGTTCGGGCGGCAGGAGGAGTCGGCGAAGCAGTTCGCCGAGCAGAACGACGCGCTGTACGAGGCCGGGTTCAAGGCGCAGTTCAACAGCGGCATCATGCAGCCGCTGATGATGTGCGTGTCCAACCTCAACTACGTGCTGGTCGCGGTGGTCGGCGGGCTGCGGGTGGCCTCGGGCCAGCTGTCCATCGGCGACGTGCAGGCCTTCATCCAGTACTCCCGGCAGTTCTCGATGCCGCTGACGCAGGTCGCGTCGATGGCGAACCTGGTGCAGTCGGGCGTGGCCTCGGCGGAGCGGATCTTCGAGCTGCTCGACGCCGAGGAGCAGTCGGCGGACCCGCTCCCGGGCACCCGGCCCGAGGACCTGCGCGGGCGGGTGGAGCTGGAGCACGTGTCCTTCCGCTACGACCCGGAGAAGCCGCTGATCGAGGAGCTGTCGCTGAAGGTGGAGCCGGGGCACACGGTCGCCATCGTCGGACCGACGGGGGCCGGCAAGACGACGCTGGTCAACCTGCTGATGCGGTTCTACGAGGTGTCCGGCGGGCGGATCACCCTGGACGGCGTCGACATAGCGAAGATGTCCCGGGACGAGCTGCGGGCCGGTATCGGCATGGTGCTCCAGGACACCTGGCTGTTCGGCGGCACCATCGCGGAGAACATCGCGTACGGCGCCTCGCGGGAGGTCACCCGCGGGGAGATCGAGGAGGCCGCGCGGGCCGCGCACGCCGACCGGTTCGTACGGACGCTGCCCGACGGCTACGACACGGTGATCGACGACGAGGGCACGGGGGTGAGCGCGGGTGAGAAGCAGCTGATCACCATCGCGCGGGCGTTCCTGTCCGACCCGGTGATCCTGGTGCTCGACGAGGCGACGTCGTCCGTGGACACGCGCACGGAGGTGCTGATCCAGAAGGCGATGGCGAAGCTGGCGCACGGGCGGACGTCGTTCGTGATCGCGCATCGGCTGTCGACGATTCGGGACGCGGACACGATTCTGGTGATGGAGGACGGGGCGATCGTGGAGCAGGGGGCGCACTCCGAGTTGCTCGCTGCGGATGGCGCGTACGCGCGGTTGTACAAGGCGCAGTTCGCGGAGGCGGTGGCCGAGGTGGGGTGAGGGGTTGCCCGGCGTCGGGGTGCCGCTGCGCCCACCCGTGCCGCCCCAGCGGCACGACTGCCCGCAGCTACGGGCGGTCAGTCCAAATAGCCCCTCAGCTGGTCCGCGTATGCGTGGTCGCGGAGTTTGTTGAGGGTTTTGGATTCGATCTGGCGGATGCGTTCGCGGGTGACGCCAAAAAGTCGGCCTATCTCCTCCAGGGTGCGGGGGCGGCCGTCGACCAGGCCGTAGCGGAGCTGGACGACCTTGCGTTCGCGTTCGCCGAGGGTGGAGAGCACCGCGTCCAGGTGCTGGCGCAGCAGCAGGAACGCGGCCGACTCGACGGGGCTGGCCGCGTCGCCGTCCTCTATGAGGTCGCCGAGGGCGACGTCCTCCTCCTCGCCGACCGGGGCGTACAGCGACACCGGCTCCTGGGCCAGGCGCAGCACCTCGCCGACGCGCTCGGCGGGCAGGTCCAGGTGGGCGGCGACCTCCTGCGGGGTCGGCTCGTAGCCGCGTTCCTGGAGCATGCGGCGCTGGACGCGGACCACGCGGTTGATCAGCTCCACGACGTGGACGGGGACGCGGATGGTGCGGGCCTGGTCGGCCAGGGCGCGGGACATGGCCTGGCGGATCCACCAGGTGGCGTAGGTGGAGAACTTGTAGCCGCGGGCGTAGTCGAACTTCTCGACCGCCCGGATCAGCCCCAGGTTCCCCTCCTGGACCAGGTCGAGCATGGTCAGCCCGCGCCCGACGTACCGCTTGGCCACCGACACCACGAGCCGCAGGTTGGCCTCGATCAGACGGCGCTTGGCGAGGCGGCCCATGACGACGAGCCGGTCGAGGTCGAGGGCGAGGCGGTCGTCCAGGCCGGGGGTGCGCCGCAGCTTCTCCTCCGCGAACAGGCCTGCCTCCACCCGCCGGGCGAGGTCGACCTCCTCGGCCGCCGAGAGCAGCGGGATCCGGCCGATCTCCCGCAGGTACTGCCGGAACAGGTCGGAGGAGGGGCCGCCGGACTCCGTACGGGTGGGCGGCGGCGGTTCGGCGGGCTCGGGCGCGTCCGCGGGGACGCCGGGGTGGTGCACGGCCGCCACGGCACCGGGCTGCGCGGGCATCGCGACGAGCAGGCCGCGCTCGGTGTCGGTCTGGGTGAGGGTCTGGGTCTGCACGGGGGCGACCTCCAGGATGGACGCGGCCGGCGGGGGCCGGCGGCGGTACGACGGGGGCGGAGCCGGCTCGCTCACCGCCGTCCGCCTCGCACGCGTGCACTCGGGTACCGCCCCCAGTGTGGGGTACGACACATCACCGCCACGAGGGGCGTGCGGTGACTTTTTGCGTCCGGTCCGTGACCGACGGGTTACCCGCGGGTGTTCCGGGGGTCTCTGCTAGAGCGCGGCGGCGCCGTGTTCGCGCAGGTTCTGGTCGTACTGCTGGAGGATCCACAGCTCGTTCTGCACGGCGGCCAGTTCGGCGGGATCGCCGTGGCCGGAGAGGCGGGTGAGGCGGCCGGTGATGTCGCGGATGCGGCGCTCCACGGCGCGGCGGCGGACGGTGACCAGCTGGGCGCCCGCGTAGACCTCGTCGACGCCCTTCACGCCGCGGTGCAGCATGATCGCCTCGACCGCGAGTTCGGTGACCATGGCGCGGACGGCGTCGTCGGGGGCGGCCTCGCGGACCCGGACCAGGTAGTCCTGCGGATCCTGGACGCCGAACTCGGCACCGCCCGCCTCCAGGATCGCCTCGCGCACGGCGGCGTAGGGCGGGGCGGTGAACTCGTCGACGCCGTACGCGTCGAAGGCCGGGGAGACCAGCTCGGGGCACTGGAGGGCGAGCTTGAGCAGCTCGCGTTCGGTGGCGAAGACCGGGTTGCGCAGGTTGAGGGCGGGGCCGCGGGGGGCCGCCGTCGTGGGCCCGGCCGGCTGCTGCGGGGCGCCGCCGCGCTGCCGCTGGTCGGGGGCGGGGCCCTTGCCGCCGCGGTCGCGGGCCCAGCGGGCCAGCTGCGCGATCCGCTTGACCACGAACTGGGTGTCGAGGATGCCGAGCATCCCGGCGAGCTGCACGGCGACCTCGTGCTGGGCGCCGCTGTTCTTGATCCGGGCGACGACGGGGGCGGCCTCGTCGAGGGCCGAGGCGCGGCCCGCCGGGGTGTCCAGGTCGTAGCGGGCGACGATCTGGCGCAGGGCGAACTCGAAGAGCGGGGTGCGCGGCTCCACCAGGTCGGCGACCGCGTCGTCGCCCTTGGCCAGGCGCAGGTCGCAGGGGTCCATGCCGTCGGGGGCGATGGCGATGTAGGTCTCGGCGGCGAACTTCTGGTCATCCTCGAAGGCGCGCAGGGCCGCCTTCTGGCCGGCCGCGTCGCCGTCGAAGGTGAAGATCACGCGGGCCGAGCCGTTGTCCATCAGCAGCCGGCGCAGGATCTTGATGTGGTCGCCGCCGAAGGCGGTGCCGCAGGTGGCGATGGCGGTGGTGACGCCCGCGAGATGGCAGGCCATGACGTCCGTGTAGCCCTCGACGACCACCGCGCGGGAGGCCTTCGCGATGTCCTTCTTGGCGAGGTCGATGCCGTAGAGGACCTGGGACTTCTTGTAGATCGCCGTCTCGGGGGTGTTCAGGTACTTCGGGCCGTTGTCCGCCTCGTAGAGCTTGCGGGCGCCGAAGCCGACGACGTCGCCGCCGATGTCGCGGATGGGCCACATCAGCCGGCCGCGGAAGCGGTCGATGGGGCCGCGGCGGCCCTCCTGGGAGAGACCGGAGAGCAGCAGCTCCTTGTCGCTGAAGCCCTTGCCGCGCAGGAAGCGGGTGAGGTGGTCCCAGCCCTGGGGGCTGTAGCCGACGCCGAAGTGCTCGGCGGCGGCCTGGTCGAAGCCGCGCTCCGCGAGGAAGGCTCGGCCGGTGTCCGCCTCGGGGCCGGTCGCGAGCTGCTCCGCGTACCACTGGGCCGCGATCTTGTGGGCCTCGACCAGGCGGATGCGCTCGCCGCGCTGGTGGGAGGGGTTGTACCCGCCCTCCTCGTAGCGCAGGGTGATGCCGGCCTGGCCGGCCAGGCGCTCGACCGCCTCCGAGAAGGTGAGGTGGTCGATCTTCATCACGAACGTGATGGTGTCGCCGCCCTCCTGGCAGCCGAAGCAGTGGAAGAACCCCTTGCTCGGACTGACCTGGAAGGACGGCGACTTCTCGTCGTGGAAGGGGCACAGCCCCTTCAGGTTGCCACCGCCCGCGCCCCGCAGCTGGAGGTACTCCGAGACGACGGCGTCGATCGGGACCGCGTCCCGTACCGCCTTCACGTCCTCGTCGTTGATCCGTCCTGCCACGCGTGAAGTCTACGGGGACGGTACGACAGCTATGCGACGAGGCTTTCCAGCGATACGTGCGGGTCGGCCAGCGCCTCCGTGTCCACCCGGGCCTTGGAGCGGATCAGCCGCTGGATCGGCTCCGTGACGTCCCACACGTTGACGTTCATCCCGGCCAGCACCCGGCCGTCCCTGACCCAGAAGGCGATGAACTCGCGCTTCGCCGCGTCCCCGCGGATCACCACCTGGTCGTAGGACCCGGCGGGCGCCCAGCCGGAGTACTCCATGCCGAGGTCGTACTGGTCGGTGAAGAAGTAGGGCACGCGGTCGTGGGCGAGGCCCTTGCCGAGCATCGCGCGGGCGGCGGCCGGGCCGCCGTTGAGGGCGTTGGCCCAGTGCTCCACCCGCAGGCTGGTGCCGTAGAGGGCGTGGTGGAAGGAGGCGACGTCACCGGCGGCGTAGACGTCGGGGTCGGACGTGCGCAGGTTCTCGTCGACGACGATGCCGCCGCCGTGGGCGCGGTCGGCGATCTCCAGGCCGGCGGCCTGGGCGAGCGCGGTGCGCGGGGCGGCGCCGATCGCGGCGAGCACGTCGTGCGCCGGGTGCTCCTCGCCGTCGTCGGTGCGGGCAGCCAGCACCATGCCGTCCTGGCCGACGATCTCGGTCAGTTTCACGCCGAACCGGAAGCGGACGCCGTGCGCCTCGTGCAGTTCGGCGAAGACGGCGCCCAGCTCGGGACCGAGCACGCCGTGCAGCGGGGTCGGGGAGGGCTCGATGACGGTGACCTCCGCCCCGTACTCGCGGGCCGCGGCCGCCACCTCCAGGCCGATCCAGCCCGCGCCGGCGACCACGAGGTGGCCGTTGTCCCGGCCGAGGGAGCCGAGGACGCCCTTGAGGCGCTCGGCGTGGGCCAGGCGGCGCAGGTGGTGGACGCCCGCCAGGTCGGTGCCGGGGACGTCGAGGCGGCGGGGCTCGGCGCCGGTGGCGATCAGCAGCTTGTCGTACCTGACGTGGGTGCCGTCGTCGCCGTAGTGGACGGTCTTGGCGGCGCGGTCGATCGCGACGACGGTCTGGCCGAGGTGCAGCTCGATGTCGTGCTGGGCGTACCAGGCGGGCTCGTGCACGAAGACGCTGTCGCGTTCCTCCTTGCCGAGGAGGTAGCCCTTGGACAGCGGCGGGCGCTCGTAGGGGTGGTCGCGTTCGTCGCTGATGAGGATCACCCGGCCGGTGAAGCCCTCCGTACGGAGCGTCTCGGCCGCCTTCGCGCCCGCCAGGCCGCCTCCGACGATGACGAATGTCTGATCCGCGTCGACCACTTGTCTGCCTCCTCGTCAGGGTGCCGCCACATGCGAGCGTCCCGCACGTGGCGTGGTGCGGGAAGGGGGAAGGACCCGTTCAGGCCACGACCTGTCGCGTTCCGACCGCCCGAGTACCGCGTTTCGGGCGCACGGGACACCGCCGGGTCACACCCGTCCCGCCGCCAGTGTCATGGATGCCCCGTCAGACGGGCGTGAAGCGAGCGGGCCGAGGTGTCGGTGAGGGAGGCGATCTGGTCGACGATCACCCGTTTGCGCGCCCGGTCGCCGTCGGCCGCGTCGAACAGGGCGCGGAACTGGGGGTCGAGTCCGTCCGGTGCGCGGGCGGTCAGGGCCTCGGCCAGCTCCGCGACGACGATCCGCTGGTCGGCGCGGAGCCGCTCCTGCTCGGTGCGCTGCATGACATACCGGACGGCGACGGCCTTGAGGACGGCGCACTCCATACGGGTCTCGCGCGGCACGACCAGCTCCGCGGTGTACCGGGTGAGCCGGCCGCTCCCGTACGCGGCCCGGGTGGCGGCCTCGGCGGCCAGGCAGAAGCGGCCGATGAGCTGGCTGGTGGCGTCCTTCAGCCGGGCCTGGGCGACCGCCGAGCCGTCGTAGCCGTGCGGCCACCAGTCCTGGGCGAGGAGCCGGTCGAGGGCGGCGGCCAGCTCGGCGTGGTCGGTGCCGGCGGGGACGTAGCGTCCGACGGCCGCGTCGAACACCGCCTCGCGCTCGGGGTCGGCGAGCAGGCAGTTCGGGTCGATGTGGCCGGCGTGCAGGCCGTCCTCGACGTCGTGCACGGAGTACGCCACGTCGTCGGCCCAGTCCATGACCTGGGCCTCGAAGCAGGTGCGGGCGCCGGGGGCGTCCTTGCGGAGCCATTCGAAGACGGGCCGGTCGTCGTCGTACACGCCGAACTTGGGCGAGAGGGGGTCGGTGGGGTGGGCGCCGCGCGGCCAGGGGTACTTGGTCGCGGCGTCGAGCGTGGCGCGGGTGAGGTTGAGGCCGACGGAGCCGTCCTCGGTGAACCGCTTGGGCTCGATGCGGGTGAGGAGCCTGAGTGACTGGGCGTTGCCCTCGAAGCCGCCGCAGTCCTCGGCGAACGCGTTGAGCGCCTGCTCGCCGTTGTGCCCGAAGGGCGGGTGGCCCAGGTCGTGTGCGAGGCAGGCCGCCTCGACGAGGTCGGGGTCGCAGCCGAGGGCGGCGCCCAGCTCGCGGCCGACCTGGGCGCACTCCAGGGAGTGCGTGAGGCGGGTGCGGGGGCTGGCGTCCCAGACCGGGCTGCCCTCCCCCGGCGCGACGACCTGCGTCTTCCCGGCGAGGCGGCGCAGCGCGGCGGAATGCAGGATGCGGGCGCGGTCGCGCTGGAAGGCGGTGCGGCCGGGGCGTTTGTCCGGTTCGGGGGCGTAGCGGGCGGCTGACGCCGGGTCGTAGGGGGGTGCGGTGCGGGTGCCTTCCATGTCATGAACAGTAAGGGGAAGGTGTGACAGTTGGGGGCCTACTCGTCTGCCGGGTTCGGTAGTCGTGCGGCCGCGGGCCGTCCGTGGCTTGTCGCGCAGTTCCCCGCGCCCCTTAGGGGGTTGCTAGCGCCCTGCGTTTCATGGCGCCGTCCGTCATCAGCGTTTCGTCGTAGCGGTGGAGCAGTAGGTGGGCCATCGACGGGTGGGTGCCCAAGGGGGCCGAGGTGATCCACGGGGCCGCTGCCGCGCACTGGGCCGCGAAGCGGCCCGGGGCCGTGAAGCAGGAGGCGAGGGCGACGCGGCGGTGGCCCCGGGCCGTCAGGGTGCGGATGGCCTCCGGGACCGTCGGGGTCGCCGCCGAGGCGTACCCGGGGACGACCGGGACGCCGAGGCGGGCGGCGAGGAGCGCTGCCGTGCGGGCGGTGTCCGCGCGGGACTCCGGGTCCCGGGAGCCCGCCGAGGCGAGGACGACGGCGTGTTCCGGACCCGGCTGGGTGGGCCAGCCGGCCTCCGTGAGGCGGGCGTGCAGGGCGTCCACCAGGAGGGGGTGCGGGCCGAGCGGGGCGGCCACGCGGGTGCGGGCCGGGGAGACCGCGGCCATCTCCGGGATGTCCCGCTTGACGTGGTGGCCGCGGCCGAGCAGGAGCGGGACGAGGACCGCCGCCCCGTCGCCGAGCGCGGCGAGCGTGTCCGGCAGCAGGGGCTCGTTCAGCTCGATGTGGCCGAGGCGCACCGGCAGGGCGGGACGCAGGACGCGGACCCGGCCGAGCAGGGACCGTACGGTGCCCGCGGCGCGCGGGTCGCGGCTGCCGTGGGCGACGACGACCAGGGCGGGCGCCCTGCCGGTGGCCGCCGTGTTCCTGTCGCTCGTCACTGTCGTCGCCGTCATGCACCGAGGGTGGCCGCCGGACGTTGCCTCCCCGTTGCGTGGGTGTCACGGGGATTTTCGGTCGGTTCACACGGCGGCGGGCCGTCCGTGTGAGCGGGCGGCGAACCGGACGGCCCGCGCGGGCGTCCCAGGTGGCAGGAACCGACCGGGGAGGGAACCGCCCGCATGCGCCGCCCGAGACTTCGCAGACCGCACCTGCCGCGCACCCGCAGGGGGCGGCGGCGGCTGGTGCAGGCGGTGATGGCCGGGTGTGTGCTGGCGCTGCTGCCGAGCGCGTGGCTGCACGCCGTGACGGACGACCGGCTGCGTACCGTCGCCGACGTGCCGCGCACCGAGGTCGCCGTCGTCTTCGGCGCCGGGCTGTGGGACGGGGAGCCGTCGCCGTACCTCGCGCACCGGCTGGACGCGGCGGCGGAGCTGTACCGGGCGGGGCGGATCGAGGTGGTGCTGGTGACCGGGGACAACAGCCGCGAGGAGTACGACGAGCCGGACGCCATGCGCGCCTACCTCGTCCGCCGCGGCGTGCCCGACGGGCGGATCGTCGGCGACTACGCGGGCTTCGACACCTGGGACTCCTGCGTCCGGGCAAAGAAGATCTTCGGCGTCGACCGGGCCGTGCTGATCAGCCAGGGCTTCCACATCCGGCGGGCGGTGGCCCTGTGCCAGGAGGCGGGGGTGGCGTCGTACGGCGTCGGGGTCGACGACAAGCACGACGTGACCTGGTACTACGGGGGCGCTCGGGAGGTCCTGGCGGCGGGCAAGGCGGCGCTGGACGCGGTCTTCGAGCCGGACCCGCACTTCCTCGGGCCGAAGGAGCCGGGGGTGGCGCGGGCCCTGGCCGGCGCCGGGTGACGCCTCCCTCACGGTGGCCCCACCGGGGGCGGAGAGGCCGCCGCCCCCGCGGCGTAACAGGGCGCCGCCCGGTCGCGTAACACGTCGGCCGCAGGCTGGGCGGCATGCAGAACACCGGCACGCGGAGCCCCGCCGTCACCCCCACGCACTGCCCGTACTGCGCCCTGCAGTGCGGGATGAACCTGACGCCCGTCGAGGGCGGGTCCGTCGAGGTGTCCGAGCGGACGGACTTCCCGGTGAACCGGGGCGCGCTGTGCGGCAAGGGGCGTACGGCGGCGCAGGTGCTCGCGCCGGGGGCGCGGCTGACCACGCCGCTGGTGCGGTCGGACGGCGGCGCGCTGGTACCGGCCGGCTGGGCGGAGGCGCTGGACCGGATCGCCGGGAACCTGGAGCGCACGCGGGCGGAGCACGGGGCGGACGCGCTCGGCGTCTTCGGCGGGGGCGGGCTGACCAACGAGAAGGCGTACGCGCTGGGCAAGTTCGCCCGGGTGGTCCTCGGCACCTCGCAGATCGACTACAACGGGCGGTTCTGCATGTCGTCGGCCGCGGCGGCCGGGACCAGGGCCTTCGGGCTCGACCGGGGCCTGCCGTTCCCGCTGGAGGACATCCCGAGGACCGGGTGCGTGATCCTCGTCGGGTCGAACCCGGCCGAGACGATGCCGCCGTCCCTGCGCTACTTCACCGAACTGCGGGACAACGGCGGCACGCTGATCGTCGTCGATCCGCGCCGGACGCGGACCGCCGAGCAGGCCGACCTGCATCTCGCCCCCCGGCCCGGCACCGACCTCGCGCTCGCGCTGGGCCTGCTGCACCTCGTGGTCGCCGAGGGGCGGGTCGACGAGGCGTACGTCGAGGAGCGCACGTCCGGCTGGGAGGCGGCGCGGGCGGCGGCGATGGCGCACTGGCCGGAGTACGTGGAGCGGATCACGGGGGTGTCCGTCCCCGAACTGCGGGAGGCGGTGCGGCTGTTCTGCGCGCCCGAGGCGGCGATGGTGCTGACCGCGCGCGGGCCCGAACAGCAGACCAAGGGCACGGACACGGTGGGCGCGTGGATCAACCTGTGCCTGGCGACCGGGCGGGCCGGGCGGCCCCGGTCCGGGTACGGCTGCCTGACCGGGCAGGGCAACGGGCAGGGCGGACGCGAACACGGGCAGAAGGCCGACCAGTTGCCGGGGTACCGCAAGCTGACCGACCCCGCGGCGCGGCGGCACGTGGCCGGGGTGTGGGGCGTGGACCCCGACTCGCTGCCGGGGCCGGGGCGCAGCGCGTACGAGCTGCTGGACGCGCTGGGGACCGACATCAGGTCGCTGCTGGTGATGGGCTCCAACCCGGTCGTCTCCGCGCCCCGTGCCGCGCACGTCGAGGAGCGGCTGCGGTCGCTGGACTTCCTGGCGGTGTGCGACGTGGTGCTCTCCGAGACGGCGGAACTGGCGGACGTGGTACTGCCGGTGACGCAGTGGGCGGAGGAGACGGGGACCACGACGAACCTGGAGGGCCGGGTGCTGCTGCGGCGGCGCGCGCTCACGCCGCCGGACGGGGTGCGCGGCGACCTGGAGGTGCTGCACGGGCTGGCCGGTCGGCTCGGCGTGGAGAAGGGTTTCCCGGTCGACCCCGAGGAGGTCTTCGAGGAGCTGCGGCGGGCGAGCGCGGGCGGCCCGGCGGACTACTCCGGGATCGACTACCGGCGGCTGGTGCGGGAGAACGGCCTGTTCTGGCCGTGCCCGGCGCCCCCCGCGGACGACGGCACCACCGAGGGCACCGGCACCGTGCCCCACCCGGGCACCCCCCGCCTCTTCCTCGGCCGCTTCGCCACCGACGACGGCCGGGCCCGCTTCGTGCCCGTCGCGCACCGTCCGAGCGCGGAGGAGCCGGACGAGGAGTACCCGGTGCTGCTGACCACGGGGCGGGTGGTGGCGCAGTACCAGTCCGGGGCGCAGACCCGGCGGGTGGCCGAGCTGAACGCCGCCGCGCCCGGCCCCTTCGTGGAGCTGCACCCGCGGCTGGCGGCGCGGCTGGGCGCGGCCGAGGGCGATCCGCTGGCGGTCGTGTCCCGGCGCGGGCGGGCGGTGGCGCCGGCCCGGATCACCACCGGCATCCGTCCCGACACCGTGTTCATGCCCTTCCACTGGCCGGGCGAGGGCCGCGCCAACACCCTGACCAACCCGGCCCTGGACCCGGCCTCGCGGATGCCGGAGTTCAAGGTGTGCGCGGTGCGGGTGGAGCGGGCGGCGCGGTAGCCGTCGGCGCAGGACCGTCCGGTTCCCGCCCTCGACGCGGCGGACGCGCGCCCGGCCGAAGAGCGGAAGTCGCGCGGTGTCCACAGAGGGTCGTTCTCTCCGCCCATGACTCCCGCGATCTTCACGGGAGCCCCTATGGACACGGCATGTCATGGACTTTTAAATCTGAGTCGGCATCAGTGCCTCCCCCCACTCCCCCCACCCCTGTGCGCCTTCGAGCGCTCCTCCCCCAAGGAGTCCGATGAGCCGAATACGGCACGTCAGAGGTTCCCGTACCGCCACGGCCGGCATCGCCGCCACCACCGCGACCCTCCTGCTCGCCGCCCTGGCCCCCGGCGCCACGGCCGCCGACCGCCCGACCCCCGCCGCCGCCCTGGAGCACGCGGCCTCGGCCCTGCTGGACCACGCCGGCGCCCTGGACCTGACGGACGCGCAGGACACCGAGGCCCGCGACGTCGTCGTCGACGAGGACGGCGCCCAGCACGTCCGCTACGACCGCACCTACCGCGGACTCCCGGTCCTGGGCGGCGACTTCGTCGTCCATCTCGCACCCGACGGCGGCTTCCGGGACGCCGACCGCGCGACGGACGCCGCCCTCGCCCTGCCCACCGTCACTCCCAAGCTGTCGGCACCGAAGGCCGCCGGCCTGGCCGCGGACGCGCTGCGCGCCGCCAACCCGGGCGAGCTGCTGAAGAAGCTCACCGCCAAGCCCGAGCTGGTCGTCGACGCCCTGCACGGCGCCCCGAAGCTGGCCTGGCGGACCGACGCGGTGGCGCAGGACTCCCTCGGCAACCCGGTCGCGCGCACCGTGCTGACCGACGCCGGCACGGGCGCCCGCATCGACGCCTGGGACAGCATCGAGTCGGCGTCCGGTGACGGCAAGTCGCTGTACGGGGGCACGGTGCCGCTCGAGACGACCCGGTCCGGGGCGTCGTACCAGCTCAAGGACGCGACGCGCGGCGACACGTACACGGGTGACGCGGAGAACCAGACCGACCTGTGCTTCCTGGGCATCTGCCTGGTGCGGGCGCCGGCGACGCTGTTCACCGACGCCGACAACCACTGGGGCACGGGGAACGCGGACGACCGCGCATCGGCCGCGGTGGACGCGCAGTACGGCACCGACGCCACCTGGGACTACTACGAGGACGTCCACGGGCGCAGCGGCATCGCGGGCGACGGCAAGGGCTCGTACAACCGCGTGCACTACGGCAACAAGTACAACAACGCCTTCTGGGACGACAGTTGCTTCTGCATGACGTACGGCGACGGTGACGGGGCGACCTTCGGACCGCTGGTCTCGCTGGACATCGCGGGGCACGAGATGTCGCACGGGGTGACGTCGTCGACGGCCGCGCTGACGTACTCGGGCGAGTCCGGCGGCCTGAACGAGGCGACCAGCGACATCTTCGGCACCCTGGTGGAGTGGCACGCGGGCAACTCCGCCGACCCCGGGGACTACCTGATCGGCGAGAAGGCGGTGCGGGACGGCTTCGGCCGCGAGGCGCTGCGTTACATGGACCGGCCGAGCAGGGACGGCAGTTCGGCCGACTGCTGGAGCACCTCGGTGGGCGACCTGGACGTCCACTACTCCTCCGGCGTCGCCAACCACTTCGCCTACCTGCTGGCCGAGGGCAGCGGCGCGCGGACCGTGGGCGGCGTGTCCTACGACTCCCCGACCTGCGACGGCTCCACGGTCCCGGGGATCGGCCGGGACAGGCTCGGCGACATCTGGTACCGGGCGCTGACGGTGTACATGACCTCGTCCACCGACTACGCCGGCGCCCGCGCCGCCACCCTGAGCGCGGCCGGTGACCTGTACGGCACCGACAGCGCCGAGTACGCGGCGGTCGGCGCGGCGTGGAGCGCGGTGAACGTGGCCTGACGGCCCGCCTCCGGTTCCCGGGCGCACCCGCGCCCAGGAGCCGGCGGACTACCGCCGCAGCGGGCGCCACGGGAAGTTCCCGTGGCGCCCGTGCGACGTTCCCGGGGCGCCTCACGCGCCGTCGTAGGGCCGCTTCTCCTTCGCCTCCCGCAGGGCCCGCCCCCACCACACCAACTGGTCGAGCATGGCCTTGGCCGCGGCGTCCGGACCGGACGGGTCCCTGAGCCTGCCCTCGTCGTCGAAGGACGCACCCGCGTTGTGGAAGGAGACGGTGTCGCGGACGGTGACGGCGTGCAGTTCGGCGAAGACCTGACGCAGGTGCTCCGCGGCCCGCAGGCCGCCGGCCAGACCGCCGTAGGAGACCAGACCGACGGGCTTGGCCCGCCACTCGGTGAAGTGCCAGTCGACGACGTTCTTCAAGGCCGCCGGGAACGAGTGGTTGTACTCGGGGGTCAGCACGACGAACGCGTCGGCGTCCGCGAGTTTCGGGGTGATCTGCGCCAGCACGGCGGTCGCCTCCGGGGTCGGGGCGAAGGTCGTGGGCAGGTCGGTCGCGGCGACGTCCACGACTTCGGGAACCAGGTCGTCGTGGGCCCGGAGGTGGTCCAGGAGCCAGTCGGCGACGACGGGGCCGAAGCGGCCGTGGCGGTTGCTGCCGACGAGCAGGGTGACGCGGAGCGGTGCGGTCGTTGTGTCCATGCGGGAGAGCCTGATACCTCAAGTTTGCTCGAGGTCAAGCCGCAGCGCTTCCGGGCTCGTTCGGAGGCACCGGTCACCCGTTCACACCGCCCGGGGAGCGGGCCGGGCCCGGTGCCACTTTCCTCGGTAGGGCAGGGGCCACCGAACAGCTCAAGGAGCACCGATGCGACGTACCGCCCGCCTGCTGACCGGCACCGCGCTCGCCGCCGCGGCCGTCGGTCTGACCACCGCGGCCCCGGTGTACGCCGGGGAGGGCGCCGACCCCGGCGGCCTGACGGTCTATCCGTCCTCGGTCGTGCCGGGCGAGCGGGCCTTGGTGACGACGGCGGCGTGCGGAGAGCACGGCTCCGCGGCCGGTGACGCCGGCGCGGTCGGCGCGGGCGCGTTCCCGCTGGCGCCGGGCTCGGACGAGGGGGAGGCGAGTGGCCACTTCGAGGTGCCGCCGAGCGCGCAGCCGGGGACGTACGAGATCGTCGCGACCTGCGGGGACGACGGCCGGCGGGTGACGGGCGACCTGGTGGTCACGCTGACCTCGGCCGCCGAGCGGGTGTACCCGAGAGGAAGCGTGAAGACGGGGGTCGGCGGCGCTCTTGGCCCCGATCCCGTGCAGACCGCGGCCGGCGTGGCGGCCCTCGCCGTCGCCGCCGCGGGCGGTACCTGGCTCCTGCATCGCCGGGCGAGAGGCGACGGGATCTGACGGGCACCCTCCGCTGCCCGTCCGCCGGTACCGCACTTCCCCACCCCCTCCGGGTCCGACGCCCCTCGCGGCCCGGAGGGGGCAGGGGGCTCCAGGGATCCGAGGGAGAGGGGACGTCATGCGCAGGGTCAAGGACACCGCGATAGCGGCCGTCACCGCGGTCGCCCTGTGTTCGGGGGCGTGGCTGCTGCTCGGCGGCGCCCGCACCGACGCCCCGCCCCAGCCGTCGGCCGCGCAGTCCGGCACCACCGGGCAGACGGGCCGCACCGACCGGGGTGCCGCCGCACCGGCGCTGCCGCCCTCCCCGCCGGACCGCATCCGCATCCCGGCGATCGGCGTGGACGCTCCGCTGACGGGCCTGGGCCTGACCGGGGCGGGGAGCCTGGACGTGCCGCCCGCCGAGAAGAAGAACCTGGCCGGCTGGTACGAGGCCGGCACCACCCCCGGCGAGACGGGCACCGCGGTCGTCGCCGGGCACGTCGACAACGCCGAGGGCCCCGCCGTCTTCTACCGCCTCGGCGCCCTGGCCAAGGGGTCGACGATCGAGGTCGACCGGCGCGACGGCGGCGTCGCCCTCTTCACGGTGGACGCGGTGGAGGTCTACGCCGCCGACGCCTTCCCCGACGAGAAGGTCTACGGCGCCGCCGACCGCCCCGAACTCCGCGTCATCACCTGCGGCGGCGCCTACTCACGCAGTACCGGATACCAGGGGAACGTGGTCGTCTTCGCCCATCTGACCGGCAGCCGGTGAGACCGCGGCGCCGCCCCGCCCCCTAAGCCACCCACTGCTCCCACGCCAGGTTCGCCACCAGTGCGAACACCACCGTCAGCAGGACGACGCGGACGAAGCCGCTGCCCTTCTTCAGGGCCGTGTGGGCGCCGAACATGCCGCCGGCCAGGTTGAAGACGGCCATCAGGGCGGCCAGCTGCCACAGCACCGCGCCCTGCCAGGCGAACGTGGCGAGGGCGCCCGCGTTGGTGCAGCAGTTGACGATCTTGGCGGTGGCCGAGGCGGTCACCAGGTCCAGGTGGAGCAGGGCGGTGAGGGCCAGGACCAGGAAGGTGCCCGTGCCGGGGCCGACGAGACCGTCGTAGAAGCCGATGCCCACGCCCGCCAGGCCGATCGCGGTGAGGATCTGGCGGCGGGTGGCCGGACCGGTGGCGGGCGCGGTGCCGAAGGCGGGGCGCAGGATCACGAAGGCGGCGACCACGAGGAGCACCACCATGATCACGGGCTTGAGGACCTCGGTGCTCATCCCGGCCGCGAAGAACGCGCCGCCCGACGACCCGGCCAGCGCCGCCAGACCGATGCGTACGGCGGTGCGCACGTCCACCGGCGCCTTGCGGGCGTACGTCACCGCCGCGCCCGTGGTGCCGACGATGGCGACCGCCTTGTTGGTGCCCAGGGCGTGCGCGGCCGGGGTGCCGGAGGGCAGGCCGAGCAGCAGCGCGGGCAGCAGCAGGAGGCCGCCGCCGCCGACCACGGCGTCGATCCAGCCGGCCGCGAGCGCGGCGAGGCACAGCAGAACGACCGTGGTCAGCGATATGTCGGGCATGATCGCGACCCTATGGACGGGATGGATGTGCCGTCCATCGAGATGAGGGACTTCTGAGCTTCCCGCCTCCCCTCACACGTACCGGCCGCGCCCGCTGAGGGCAGCGTTCCCCCCGGGAAACAGAGGGGATGCGGCCGGGTAACACCCGCACCGCACGCTCGACGCCATGACCTCGAAGACGCGTGTGGTGGTGATCGGCGCCGGACTCGCGGGTGTGGCGCTCGCCCGGCGGCTCGGTGAGCTGGGCACGCCCGCGCTGGTCGTCGGCGACGAGGAGCACCGCCCGTACAACCGGGTGCTGCTCGCGGAGGTGCTGGCCGGGCGGTACGGCCTCGAGGTGATCGCCCTCCCGGCGCCCGCCGGGCTGCTGCGCGGCCGGGTCAGCGGCATCGACCGGGGCGGGCGGACCGTGCGGTGTGCCGACGGGTCCGTGATCGCGTACGACACGCTGGTCCTGGCGACCGGCTCCAACGCGGTGCTGCCTCCCCTGCGCGGGCTGTTCACCCCGGACCACGAGCTGCCCGAGGGCGTGCACGCGTTCCGGACCATGGACGACTGCCTGGCGCTGTCGAAGGCGGTACGAACCGGGGCGCGGGCGGTCGTCGTCGGGGGCGGGCTCCTCGGGGTGTCCGCCGCCCGCGCGCTGGCCGTGCGCGGCGCCCAGGTCGTCCTGGCCCAGCAGTCCGAGCGCCTGATGGAGCGGCAGCTCGACCCGGCGGCCTCCGCGCTGGTGCGGCGGCACCTGGAGGACCTGGGCGTCGAGGTGCACACCGAGTGCCGGGTACGGGACGTGCGCAGTGCCGGCGGCGCGGTGCGGTCCGTGGAGATGGGCGACGGGTACGCCCTCGGTGCCGACCTGGTGGTGCTCGCGTGCGGGGTGCGGCCCCGGACCGGGCTCGCACGGGAGGCGGGACTGGAGGTCGCCGGCGGCGTCCTCGTCGACGACGAGCTGCGCACCTCGGACCCGCACATCCGCGCGATCGGCGACTGCGCCCAGCACGGAGGGCACGTGTACGGGCTGGCCGCGCCCGCCCTCGAACAGGCGGACGCCCTCGCCGAGCTGCTCGCCGGGGGCGGCGCGGGGAGCGCCACCCGCTACACCGGCACGCGCTCCCTGACCCGGCTCACCCTCACCGGGGCCGGCGACTCCTCCGGCCCCCTCGACCTCGCCGCGTTCGGCGAGACCGACCCCCGCCCCGGCGACGACGTCGTGCAGCTCGCCGACGCCACCCGGGGCACCTACCGCAAGGTCGTCGTCCGCGACGACCGGCTGGTCGGCGGGGTCCTGGTCGGCGAACTCGGCACCGTCGGCGCGCTGGCGCGCGCCTGGGAGGGAGCAGAGCCGCTCCCCTCCGGCGGCGGCCCCCTGCTCCACCTGCTCACCCATGACGGAGGCTCCTGATGACCGCCACCCCGCCCACCTCCCCGACGATCGTGCTGGTCGGTCACGGCATGGTCGGCCAGCGCTTCCTGGAGGCCCTCGCCGAGCGCGGCCTGACCCGCACGCACCGCGTGGTCGTCCTGTGCGAGGAACCGCGGCCCGCCTACGACCGCGTCCAGCTCACCTCGTACTTCTCGGGCAGGACCCCCGAGGACCTGTCGCTGACCGACCTCGCCCTCCTCGCCGAGCACGGCGTCGAACTGCACGTCGGCGACCCGGCCGAGACCGTCGACCGGGACGCGCGGAGGGTGACCGCCCGGTCGGGCCTGGTCGTCGGCTACGACCTGCTCGTCCTCGCCACCGGCTCCTTTCCCTTCGTCCCGCCCGTGCCCGGCAGGGACGCCGAGGGCTGCTTCGTCTACCGGACGATCGAGGACCTGCTCGCCATCGAGGAGTACGCGAGGACCCGGGCGACGACAGGTGCCGTGGTCGGCGGCGGGCTGCTGGGCCTGGAGGCGGCCGGCGCGCTCAGGGGACTCGGGCTCACCTCGCACATCGTGGAGTTCGCGCCGCGCCTGATGCCGGTGCAGGTCGACGACGGCGGCGGCGCGGCGCTGCTGCGCACCGTCGAGGAGATGGGGCTGTCCGTCCACACGGGCGTCGGCACCCAGGAGATCGTGACCGGCGACGACGGTGCCGTGACGGGCATGAAGCTGTCCGACGGGTCGGAACTGGCCACCGATCTGGTGGTGTTCAGCGCCGGGGTCCGGCCCCGGGACCAGCTGGCCCGGGACTGCGGACTGGCGGTCGGCGACCGCGGCGGCATCACGGTCGACGAGCGGTGCCGCACGGTCACCGACCCCCGCGTGTTCGCGATCGGCGAGTGCGCGCTGGCCGCCGACGGCCGGGTCTACGGCCTGGTGGCGCCCGGGTACGAGCAGGCCGAGACGGCCGCCGCCACCATCGCCGCCCAGGAGGCGTCCTTCACCGGCGCCGACCTGTCCACCAAGCTCAAGCTGCTCGGCGTGGACGTGGCCTCCTTCGGCGACGCGCACGGCACCACCGACGGCTGCCTGGACGTCGTCTACTCCGACTCCCGCGCCGGGCTGTACAAGAAGCTGGTGGTCGGCCGCGACGGCACGCTGCTCGGCGGCATCCTGGTCGGGGACGCGGAGGCGTACGGCACCCTGCGCGCCTTCACCGGCTCGGTCCCGCCGGTCTCCCCCGAGTACCTGGTGCTGCCCGCCGGTGCGGGCGCCCCGGCCCGGCTGGGTCCCGCCGCGCTCCCCGACGACGCGGTGATCTGCTCCTGCCACAACGTCACCAAGGGCACGATCCGGGGCGCGGTGACGGAGCACTCCTGCACGACCGTGCCCGAGGTGAAGAAGTGCACCAGGGCCGGCACCGGCTGCGGCTCCTGCGTCAAGGTGCTCGGCCAACTGGTCACCGCCGAGCTGGAGGCGAGCGGCGTCGAGGTCGACAACGGGCTGTGCGGCTGCTTCGCGCAGACCCGCGAGGAGCTGTACGAGGTCGTCCGCGCCCTGCGGATCACCTCCTACCGCGAACTGCTCGACCGGCACGGCCGCGAGGGCGCGCGGGGCGGTGAGGGCTGCGAGGTCTGCAAGCCGGCGGTCGGTTCGGTCATCGCCTCCCTCGCCCCGGCGATCGGCGCCAGCGGCTATGTCCTCGACGGCGAGCAGGCGGCCCTCCAGGACACCAACGACCACTTCCTCGCCAACCTCCAGAAGAACGGCTCGTACTCCGTCGTCCCGCGCATCCCCGGCGGCGAGATCGCGCCGGAGAAGCTCATCGTCATCGGCGAGATCGCCCGGGACTTCGGGCTCTACACGAAGATCACCGGCGGTCAGCGGATCGACATGTTCGGCGCCCGCGTGGAGCAGCTGCCGGTGATCTGGGCACGGTTGGTCGACGCCGGCTTCGAGTCCGGGCACGCGTACGGCAAGTCGCTGCGCACGGTGAAGTCCTGTGTGGGACAGACCTGGTGCCGCTACGGCGTCCAGGACTCGGTGCGCATGGCGATCGACCTGGAGCTGCGCTACCGGGGGCTGCGCTCCCCGCACAAGCTGAAGTCGGCGGTCTCCGGGTGCGCCCGCGAGTGCGCCGAGGCCCGGTCGAAGGACTTCGGCGTGATCGCCACGTCGGCCGGCTGGAACCTGTACGTCGGCGGCAACGGCGGCGCCACCCCGCGCCACGCGGAACTCCTGGCGCAGGACCTCTCCGACGCCGAACTGGTCCGCCTGATCGACCGGTTCCTGATGTTCTACATCCGCACCGCCGACAAGCTGGAGCGCACCTCCACCTGGCTGGAGCGGATCCCCGGCGGCCTGGACCACGTACGGGACGTGGTCGTCCACGACTCCCTCGGCATCTGCGACGAACTGGAGTCCCTGATGTCCGCCCACGTCTCGCACTACCGCGACGAGTGGGCCGAGACCATCAACGACCCGGAGAAGCTGGCCCGGTTCGTGTCCTTCGTGAACGCGCCCGACACCCCCGACCCGGTCGTGGGCTTCGTGCCCGAGCGCGACCAGATCAAGCCCGACCTGCCGCTGCTGGACATCGGCCTGCGGCGCCCCTCGGAAGACGACCTCCTGGAAGGAAGCACCCGGCGATGACCCTGGCACCCGAGACCCTCGCTCCCGCGACGGCCGGCATCGAGGTCCGGCTGCGGCTGACGGACGACTGGTTCACGGCCTGCGACCTCGGCGCCCTGCTCCCGGGCCGGGGCGTGGCGGCCCTGCTGCCGGACGGCGGGCAAGCGGCCCTGTTCCGGGACCGGGACGGCGTGCTGTACGCCATCGACAACCGGGACCCGTTCACCGGCGCGGCGGTCCTCTCGCGCGGGCTGACCGGCACCCACCGGGGCCGCCCGTTCGTCGCCTCCCCGCTGCTCAAGCAGCGCTTCGACCTCGCGACCGGGGAGTGCCTGGACGACGGGGCGGTGCGGGTGGCGACGTACCGGGTGACGGCTGTGAAGGCCCCCTGACCGAGCTCCGACCGACCCACTCTTTCTTGACCGATCGTTTCAGAAGAGCCTAGGCTGCGGGTCATGGCCAGGACCAAGGAGTTCGATCCGGACGCCGCGCTGCGGGCAGCCCTGGAGCTGTTCTGGCGGCGCGGCTACGAGGCGACGTCGATGTCCGACCTCGTCGAGCACCTCGGCGTCGGGCGCGCCAGCATCTACGCCACCTTCGGCAACAAGCGCGAGCTGTACCTGAAGGCGCTGGCGCGCTACGAGCAGGGACTGCTCCTGGATCTGCTGGAGGACCTGTCCCGGCCGGGCCCGGCCCTGCCGGGCGTGCGGTCCCTGGTGCGGCGCTACGCCGCCGAGGCGGGCGCCGACGACTCGCGCCTGCAGGGCTGTTTCGTCACCAACACCGCCGCCGAGCTGGCCCCGCACGACGCGGTCGCCGCCCGGCGGGTCGAGCGCAACTGGGACCAGCTGGAGACCGTGCTGCACACGTCCCTGGCCCGGGCCCGCGCCGAGGGCGAACTGCCCGCCGGACGCGATCCGCTGGCGCTCGCCCGGATGCTGCTGGTCCTGCTCCAGGGCATGCGGGTGGTCGGGAAGGCCTCGCCGGACCCGGCCAGGGTGCGGGACGCGGCGGAACAGGCGCTCGCACTGCTCGACTGAGCCGCGGGCGCACCCCTCCGCGGAGGGGTGTTTTCACGAGCCCATACTGAACCGATCGGTCAATAAAAAGCGACAACGCGGCAACGCGGTCAGGAAAAGGGGAGATCCATGACCACCCAGCGCTTCACCGGCAAGGCCGCCCTCGTCACCGGCTCCGGCTCCGGCATCGGACGGGCCGTCGCTCTCGCGCTCGCGGCCGAGGGCGCGAACGTCGTCGTCGCCGGGCGCGCACGGGAGCCGCTCGACGCGACGGCCGCCCTGGTCGAGGAGGCGGGCGGCAAGGCCCTGGCCGTCACCGCCGACGTCACCCGGGGCGCCGACGTGGACGCCCTCGTGGCAGCGGCGGTGGAACACTTCGGCCCCCTCGACGTGGCCGTGAACAACGCGGGCGTCTTCCGCGGCGGGGTTCCCCTGGCCGACCTGTCGGAGGAGGACTGGCACACCCAGCTCGACATCAACGTCACGGGCGTGTTCCTCGCCCTGCGGGCGGAGGTCCGGCACATGCGCACCCGGCCGGGTGGCGGCACGATCGTGAACATCGCCTCCACCTTCGGCGCGCACAAGCGCAGCCCGGGCGCCACGGCCTACGCGGCGGGCAAGGCGGCCGTCTCGGCCCTCACCCGGGGCGCGGCCCTGGACCACATCGGGGACGGCGTCCGCATCAACGCCGTCAGCCCCGGCGCCACGGCGACCTCGATGTCCCTGCGGCCGGGCGAGACGGAGGCGGGGCGGGCCGAGCGGATGCGCGAGGAGACGCCGCTCGGCCGGGTGTCGGCGGTGGCGGAGGTCGCGGCGGCCGTGCTGTACCTGGCGTCGGACGACGCGGCGTCCGTGGTGGGTACGGACCTGGTGGTGGACGGCGGCCAGACGGCCTGAGCGCCGGGGCCGGCTGCGGGGGCCCTCAGGGCAGCAGCGGCTCGTAGACGACCCCCGTCAGCCGCTCGGAGGCGGCCCACAGCCGCTCCCCCATCGTGTCGTCGGTGGTCCAGGACGCCCGCCAGGACGGTGCGGGCGACCCGCGCCACATCGCGAAGGACGGGCCGGTGAAGGAGTCGGAGGGCACGCCGGGCGCGGTCGCGGCGTACAGGACGGGCAGCGCGCCGGCCTCCGGGGACTGGGCGACGACCCGGTTCCCGAGCCGCGCCAGCCGCTCGGCGAGCCGGCGCCCCTCGGCCCGGGGCCCGGCGGTCTGGAGTCCGGTCTCGGCGTACCCGGGATGGGCGGCGACCGCCCGCACGTCCGAGGCTCCCTCGCGTGCCGCGAGCCGGCGCGCCAGCTCGTGGGTGAAGAGCAGGTTGGCGGACTTCGAGCGGGCGTAGGCGGTCCAGCGCCCGTACCGCCGCACACTGTTGAGGTCGCGCGGATCGACGTTGGCCAGGACGTGCAGGAAGCTGGAGACGGTCACGATCCGCGCGCCGGGCGCGGCGAGCAGGGAGGGCAGCAGCAGCCCGGTGAGGGCGAAGTGGCCCAGGTGGTTGACGCCGAACTGCGTCTCGAAGCCGTCCGCCGTCGTCCCGTGGGGCAGCGCCATCACCCCGGCGTTGTTGACGAGGAGATCGACCCGCTCGTACGGCAGCCCGTAGGCGAACTCCCGGACCGAGCCCAGGTCGCCGAGGTCCAGCCGCGCCGCTTCCACGGCCGCGGAGGGCACCTCGCCGAGGATGCGTTCCATCGCCGCGCTCCCCCGCGCCCCGCTGCGGCAGGCGAGCACGACGGTCGCGCCCTTGCGCGCCAGCTCCCGGGCGATGACGTGGCCGAGGCCGCCGTTGGCGCCGGTGACGACGGCGACGCGCCCGTCCAGGTCGGGGATGTCTCCCGTGGTCCAGCCGGTCATCCGCGGCTCCTTCGCTGGTCCGGACCCGCCCCACCGTACGCGCTCGGCGGCCCTGAGCGGAGAGCTACCGTCCGGTCACGTCACGTTCTCGTCACGAGTCCTTCATATCCCCACCACATCTCGCGCACCTCAATAGCTTCGTCACTTCATATCCGCTCATGCACACCAACGACACCACTTCCGGGACTCTCGATGAAGCTGCTCCGCAAGCCCGCCGCCGTGACCGTCGCCGCCCTGGCCCTGGCCGCCCTGCCGGCCGCCGCCGCCCAGGCGCACGACGGCACCCACCCGTTCAAGAACTGCACCGAGGCGTACGACGCCGGCTACTCCAACATCCCGAAGGGTGACGAGCACTACGGCGCGCACCTGGACCGCGACAAGGACGGCGTCGGCTGCGACAAGCCGCCGGCCGGCTTCGTGCCCGCGAGCGACAAGGACACCGGCGACGGCGCGGGCGCCGGGAGCGGGAAGGACTCCGGGAGCAAGGAGAGCGGCGGGGAGGAGGCCGCCGGGCAGCAGGGCACCGACCTGGCGGAGACCGGCGGGGACGACAGCACGCCGTACATCGCGGCGGGCGGCGCGGTCGTCGTGCTCGCCGGCGGTGGCCTGCTGCTGGCCGTGCGCCGTCGCCGCGACGGAGCCGGCGCGGCCTGACCCCCGGCCCGGCCCGGCGTCACGCGCTCCCGCGGCCCCGTCCGTTCAGCGACGGGGCTCGGGCGTCCGGTGGCGGGGCTCCGGTGCCCCGGTCCGGGGCTCCGGCGTCTTGAGGCTGAAGGCGGCGCTGCTCAGCCAGCGCCGTGCGGCCCTGGCCACCGGGCGCTCGACGAACCGCTGCACGACGTACGACAGCGCGACCAGGGCGGCGACGGTGACGCAGACCAGGGTCCACGGGTCGACCCGGTCGCCGAAGCGGTGCAGGACGTTCACGCCGATGGCGTCGTGCAGCAGGTACAGCGGGAAGGTCAGCGTGCCCGCCACGGTCAGTCCGCCCCAGCGGATGCGGCTGGTCCAGCCGAGGGCGACGGCGGCGATCAGCAGGAAGAACACCGTGATCACCAGGACCAGCCAGGCGCGGCCCGGCTGCCAGGAGTCCCAGTTGAGGCGGCCTCCGTCGGGCGTCAGCAGGTAGTGCAGGGCCACCAGCCAGGACATGGCGACGATGCCCCACAGCAGCGGTGTCGGCCGGTAGCGGTACATGAGGTAGAAGGCCATGCCCGCGATGAAGTACGGGGCGGACGGCGGGTTCACCAGCAGCGTCAGCAGGTGGATGTCGGCACCGGGCGCGAGCACGGCGGCGACGGTCCACAGCCCGCAGTAGATCACCACACGCTGGTAGGTCAGGCCCTTCCACACCACGACGGCGAAGGTCAGGTAGAAGCACAGCTCGGGCCAGAGCGTCCAGTAGACGGAGTCCAGGTGTTCCACGCCCAGCGGGGTCTGGAGCATCGTCAGGTTGGCGAACAGCACGCGCGGATGCGGGTGGCCGAACGGGTTGTCGGCGAAGTAGATCACGCAGGCCGTGATGGCGATGGCCGCCCAGTACATCGGGTACAGCCGGGTGACGCGGGAGATGAAGAAGTCGCGCGGGGTGCGGCCCCACGCGCTCATGCAGATGACGAAGCCGCTGATCAGGAAGAAGAGTTCGACACCGAGCCGACCGTAGGCGAAGTAGCCGTGCGCCTCGGGGAAGACGGTGTCGACGGGGCGGCCCCAGATGGTCTCCATCGTGGAGGGCACCTGACCGACGAAGTGGAAGAAGACCACGGACAGGGCCGCCAGGAACCGCAGTCCGTCCAGGGCCGCGAGCCGGTTCCTGCGGACCGGGGGCCCGGCCTCGGGGACCCGCTCCCGCACGCCGGTCCGGGTGCCGGGCACCGCGTCGGCGGTTCTGTCCCCGCCGCCCCGGTCGGTCGGTCCGGCCGGTTCCCTGTGCTCCGTCTGCGTCATCCAACCACCGTTCCGGGTGTCGGCCGCTGTCCGCTGCCAGGGCCCTCCAACTCTGCTGACAGCTTGCTGCTGCTCAGCCGACGGGAATTCACACCGTTGAACGTGTCACAAAGGCCGCCGGGATGTGAACGCGCCGCGGGAGGGCGCCGGACGGCACGCGAAAGGCGGCACCCCCGCACGGGTGCCGCCTTTTCCCGTGGTCCGGAGCCGCCGCCGATCGGTGAGGGTGGTCGGGTGACAGACGGCGGCTCCGGGGTTCGGGTCCCCTTCGGGGGTTACCGGTGGTCGCTGCCCTGCGACCGCGACGCCGCCCGGCCGGCCTCCAGGCGGGCCACCGGGATCCGGAACGGGGAGCAGGAGACGTAGTCCAGACCCACCTCGTGGAAGAAGTGGACCGACTCCGGGTCGCCGCCGTGTTCGCCGCAGACGCCGAGCTTCAGGTCGGGTCGCGTGGCGCGGCCGGCCTTCGCGGCGGCGGCGACCAGGGAGCCGACGCCGTCCTTGTCGATGGTCTCGAACGGGGAGACGCCGAAGATGCCCTTCTCCAGGTAGGCCGTGAAGAAGCTGGCCTCCACGTCGTCGCGGCTGAAGCCCCACACGGTCTGGGTCAGGTCGTTGGTGCCGAAGGAGAAGAACTCCGCGGCCTCGGCGATCTGTCCGGCGGTGAGCGCGGCGCGCGGCAGCTCGATCATCGTGCCGATCGACAGCTTGAGCCTGGTCCCGGTGGCGGCCTCGACCTCGGCGATGACCTGGTCGGCCTCCTCGCGGACGATCTCCAGCTCCTGGACGGTGCCGACCAGCGGAATCATGATCTCGGCGCGGGGGTCGCCCTTGGCGGCCTTGCGCTCGGCGGCCGCCTCGGCGATGGCGCGGACCTGCATGGTGAACAGGCCGGGGATGACCAGGCCGAGCCGGACGCCGCGCAGGCCGAGCATCGGGTTCTGCTCGTGCAGCCGGTGCACGGCCTGGAGCAGGCGCAGCTCGTTCTCGTGCGGCTCCTGCCGGGACTCGGCGAGCGCCACGCGCACCGACAGTTCGGTGATGTCGGGCAGGAACTCGTGCAGCGGCGGGTCGAGGAGGCGGACGGTGACGGGCAGTCCGTCCATCGACTCGAAGAGCTGGACGAAGTCCTGCTTCTGCAGCGGCAGCAGCTCCTTGAGGGACTCCTGGCGCACGGCCTCGGTGTCGGCCAGGATCAGCCGCTCCACCAGCCCGCGCCGGTCGCCGAGGAACATGTGCTCGGTGCGGCACAGGCCGATGCCCTGGGCGCCGAACCGGCGGGCGCGCAGCGCGTCCTCGGCGTTGTCGGCGTTGGCGCGCACCCGCAGCCGGCGCTTGCGGTCGGCGAAGGCCATGATCCGGTGCACGGCCTCGACCAGCTCGTCGGCGTCCTCTGCGCCCGCGTGCATGCGGCCCTCGAAGTACTCGACGACCGGGGAGGGCACGACCGGCACCTCCCCGAGGTAGACCTTGCCGGAGGAGCCGTCGATGGAGATCACGTCGCCCTCCTCGACGACGTGCCCGCCGGGCACGGTCATCCGGCGGCGCTTGGTGTCGACCTCCAGGTCCTCGGCGCCGCAGACACAGGTCTTGCCCATGCCGCGCGCGACGACGGCCGCGTGGGAGGTCTTGCCGCCGCGCGAGGTCAGGATGCCCTCGGCGGCGATCATGCCGTCCAGGTCGTCGGGGTTGGTCTCGCGGCGGACCAGGATGACCTTCTCGCCGGAGCGCGACCACTTGACGGCGGTGTACGAGTCGAAGACGGCCTTGCCGACCGCCGCACCCGGCGAGGCGGCGATGCCCCGGCCGACCTTCTCGACCTTCGCCTCGTCGTCGAAGCGGGGGAACATCAGCTGGGCGAGCTGGGCGCCGTTGACCCGCTGGAGTGCCTCGGCCTCGTCGATCAGGCCCTGGTCGACGAGCTGGGTGGCGATGCGGAAGGCGGCGCCCGCCGTGCGCTTGCCGACGCGGGTCTGGAGCATCCACAGCTGGCCGCGCTCGATGGTGAACTCGATGTCGCACAGGTCCAGGTAGTGGTTCTCCAGCGTCTCCATGATCTGCAGCAGCTGGTCGTACGACTTCTTGTCGATCTGCTCCAGATCCGCCAGCGCGACGGTGTTGCGGATGCCGGCGACGACGTCCTCGCCCTGGGCGTTCTGGAGGTAGTCGCCGTAGACGCCCTGGTGGCCGGAGGCGGGGTCGCGGGTGAAGGCGACGCCGGTGCCGGAGTCGGGGCCGAGGTTGCCGAAGACCATGGAGCACACGTTGACGGCGGTGCCGAGGTCGTGCGGGATGCGCTCCTGGCGGCGGTAGAGCTTCGCGCGCTCGCCGTTCCAGGACTCGAAGACCGCCTTGATGGCGAGGTCCATCTGCTCGCGCGGGTCCTGCGGGAAGTCCCGGCCGGCCTCGGTCTTGACGATCTTCTTGAACTTGGTGACGAGCTTCTTGAGGTCGGCGGCCTCCAGCTCGGTGTCGACCGCGACCTTCTTGGCCGCCTTCGCCGCCTCCAGCGCCTCCTCGAAGAGGTCGCCGTCGACGCCGAGGACGGTCTTGCCGAACATCTGGATCAGGCGGCGGTAGGAGTCCCACGCGAAGCGGTCGTCGCCGGCCTGCTTGGCCAGGCCCTGCACCGACTTGTCGGACAGGCCGATGTTGAGGACGGTGTCCATCATGCCGGGCATGGAGAACTTGGCCCCGGAGCGCACCGACACGAGGAGCGGGTCGTCGGCCTGGCCGAGCTTCTTGCCCATCTTCGCTTCGAGGGCGTCGAGGTGCGCACTCACCTCGTCACGCAGTGCCGCCGGTTCCTCGCCGCTGTCGAGGTAGGTCTTGCAGGCCTCGGTGGTGATGGTGAAGCCGGGAGGGACCGGGAGACCCAGGTTGGTCATCTCGGCGAGGTTGGCGCCCTTGCCGCCGAGGAGGTCCTTGAGGTCCTTGTTGCCCTCGGTGAAGTCGTAAACGAACTTCGGCGCGTTCGCTACCTGGGGATCTTTGTTTTCCGACACGGGTCTCGACTCCTCGAGGACGCGGTGGCTGCCCTGACGGCGAGGAATGTACCCAGATCAAAGGCCCCTGGGTACGTCCACTTGCGCGTCGCACGCCCGTAACCACTCGTCCGCCACCGGATCGAAAGTCAAGGCTTGGCAAGCGACCGACCGCTTGTGTTTTCACTTCTTGAACGAACGGATTCCCGAACCCCGGACCGAGCGCTCACCTGAGCGCCATTCTCCACGTTTGAGTTCGATCGATGAACGATCAAGGTATGGCACTCAGTGCCACACCTTGGAGAAGTGGAGTCGCTCAAGATCCGCTCATCTGAGCGCCACCCTTATCAGAGGTGGCGAGAATCACGCTGCCACAGACAGCGGGATTTCACCATGCGGACCGGTGAACGGACCGCCTCCACGGGACGTACGAGAGTGCGGCGGGCCCCCGGCCCCCTCGCCGGGGCCCGCCGTCCACCGGGATTCGCACGGAAGGACCTTCGGGTGCCCGTCATCACGCCTTTCCGCCGCCCGCCGCGGCCCCCCGACGACGCTCCCGACGCCCCCGACACTCCCGGCCCACCCGGGTCCGCCCGGCTGCGGGCCCTCCGGGCCCGGCTCGCGCACTGGCGGGCGTGGCGCACCCGGCACCCGCGCGCCACCCGCGTCGTCCGCCGGGTCATGACGGCGTTTTCGGCCATTCTGGTGCTCGGGGCGCTGCTGCTGCCGAACACCCTCGTCGCCCTGGAGCCCAACCGTTTCGCGCGGATCCCCGGGGAGGCGGTCGTCGCGACGGTGCTGCTGCTCTGTCTGCCCCGGGTGCCGCGCCGGGTGGCGGCGGCGCTGTTCGGGACCGGCCTCGGGGCGCTGACCGTGCTGAACCTGCTCGACATGGGCTTCACCGAGTACCTGGGCCGGAGCTTCAACCTCGTCCTGGACTGGGGCCTGCTCGACGACGCCCAGTCGTTCGTGGCGGACTCGATGGGCCCGGCGGCGGCGACCTGGGCCGCCGTGGGCGCGGTCGCGCTGGCCGTGCTGCTGCTGGTGCTCATGGCGCTGGCGGCGGTCCGGCTCGGCGAGCTGTTCGCCGCGCACCGGGAGCGGGCGGCGCGGGGCGCGCTGATGGCGGCCACCGTGTGGATGACCAGCGCGGCGCTGGGCATGCAGACCTTCGGCGTGCCGGTCGCCACCACGAGCGCCTCCAAGGCCGCCGAGGCACAGGCGCACCGGGTGGTGGACACGCTGCGGGACGAGGCGGCCTTCGCGAAGGAGGCGAAGGCGGACCGCTTCGGCGCCACGCCCGGCGCGCAGCTGGTGCCCGATCTGCGCGGCAAGGACATGGTCTTCACGTTCATCGAGAGCTACGGCCGCAGCGCGATCGAGGACCCGGTGATGGCACCGGGTGTCGGCCGGACGCTGGACGCGAGCACCGGGGCGCTGGCGAAGGCCGGCTTCCACGCCCGCAGCGGCTGGCTGACCTCGGCGACGTACGGCGGCAGCAGCTGGCTCGGCCACTCCACCTTCCTGTCCGGCCTGTGGGTGGACAACCAGCAGCGCTACCGCACCGTGACGGCCGGCGACCACCTCACCCTCACCAAGGCCTTCCAGAAGACCGGCGACTGGGACACCGTCGGGATCATGCCGGGCGTGCAGAAGGCCTGGCCGGAGGCGGACTGGCACGGACTCGACAAGGTCTACGACGCGTTCGACATGGGCTACCGCGGCCCGAAGTTCAGCTGGTCGACGATGCCGGACCAGTACGCGCTGGAGGCCTTCCAGCGGCTGGAGCACGGCAGGAAGCGCGACAGGCCGCTGATGGCCGAGGTCATCCTCACCTCCAGCCACCAGCCCTGGGCGCCGATCCCGAGGACGGTCGGCTGGGACGAGATCGGCGACGGGTCGGTGTACGACGGCATCGAGGCGTCGGGCGTGAAGGCGTCCGACGTCATCACCGACTCCGCCCGCTCGAAGGAGGAGTACGGCAAGTCCATCCAGTACTCGGTCACCAGCCTCACCCAGTGGCTGGAGCGCTACGGCACCGACGACACCGTCCTGGTCTTCCTCGGCGACCACCAGCCGCTGGCCCGCGTCAGCGGCGACCACGCCAGCCGGGACGTCCCGGTGTCGATCGTCGCCAAGGACCCGAAGGTGCTGGACGCGCTCGACGACTGGAACTGGACGGAGGGGCTCAAACCGGCGAAGGACGCCCCGGTGTGGAGGATGAGCTCCTTCCGCGACCGCTTCCTGACGGCCTACGGCTCGACGCCGCACCCCACGAAGGGCTGATCAGCCGCCGGAGGTGTCCAGCTCGGCGTCCTCGCCGACGCCCGCGCAGTCGTACGGGTCCCTCAGCCAGCCGTCGGGCAGGACCACCCGGTTGTTGCCGGAGGTGCGGCCGCGGGGGCCGTCGGCGCCGGTGGGCCAGGGCTGGTCGAGGTCGAGTTCGTCGAGTCCGGCGCGCAGGGCGTCCAGGGACGACGTGATCGCGAGCCGCTTGCGCATCTCGGAGCCGACGGAGAAGCCCTTGAGGTACCAGGCGACGTGCTTGCGGAAGTCGATGACGCCGCGTGCTTCGTCTCCGATCCACTCCCCCAGCAGCGTGGCGTGCCGGACCATCACGTCGGCGACCTCGCGCAGGGTGGGCCGTACGAAGGCGTCGGTGCGGCCCTCGAAGGCGGCGACGAGGTCGGCGAAGAGCCACGGCCGCCCGAGGCACCCGCGCCCGACCACGACGCCGTCGCAGCCGGTCTCCCGGACCATCCTGAGCGCGTCCTCGGCGCACCAGATGTCGCCGTTGCCGAGGACGGGGATCTCCGGGACGTGCTCCTTGAGGCGGGCGATGGCGTCCCAGTCGGCGGTGCCGCCGTAGTGCTGGGCGGTGGTGCGGCCGTGCAGGGCGATGGCGGTGACGCCCTCCTCGACGGCGATACGGCCCGCGTCGAGGCAGGTGAGATGGTCGTCGTCGATGCCCTTGCGCATCTTCATGGTGACCGGCAGGTCACCGGCGCCGGTGACGGCCTCGCGGACGATGGCGCGCAGCAGGTTCCGCTTGTACGGCAGTGCCGAGCCGCCGCCCTTGCGGGTCACCTTCGGCACCGGGCAGCCGAAGTTCAGGTCGATGTGGTCGGCGAGGTCCTCCTCCGCGATCATGCGGACGGCCTTGCCGACGGTCACCGGGTCGACGCCGTACAGCTGGATCGAGCGCGGGGTCTCGGTCGCGTCGAAGTGGATCAGCTGCATGGTCTTCTCGTTGCGCTCGACCAGCGCCCGCGTGGTGATCATCTCGCTCACGAACAGGCCCTTGCCCCCGCTGAACTCCCTGCACAGGGTGCGGAACGGCGCGTTGGTGATACCGGCCATCGGTGCCAGCACCACGGGCGGCGCGACGGTGTGCGGGCCGATCCGCAGGGGTGCGGCGGTGGTGTCGGGGGCGGGCGTGGTGAGCGTGGGCATTTCCCCATTGTCACGCACGCGGGACGGTGCCCGCCGCGCCCTGTGGACGGAGATCATGTATCAGTCATTAGTTAGACGCACTATTGAAATGGGCGTAGGCTGGAGGCCATGCCCGAGCTCAACCGTCGCCGCCGCATGCTCGTGCTCGCCATCTGCTGCATGAGTCTGCTGATCGTGAGCATCGACAACACGATCCTCAACGTCGCCCTCCCCTCCATGCAGCGCGACCTGCACGCGAGCACGTCGGGCCTGCAGTGGGCGATCGACGCGTACACCCTGGTGCTGGCCGCGCTGCTGATGCTCTCCGGCTCCACCGCCGACCGGATCGGGCGCAAGCGGGTCTTCATGACCGGCCTGGTGATCTTCACCCTCGGCTCACTGCTGTGCTCGCTGGCCCCCGACCTGTCCTCGCTGATCGTCTTCCGGATGATGCAGGCGGTGGGCGGTTCGATGCTCAACCCGGTCGCCATGTCGATCATCACCAACACCTTCACCGACCCGCGCGAACGCGCCCGTGCCATCGGCGTCTGGGGCGCGGTGGTCGGCATATCCATGGCCGCGGGCCCCCTGGTGGGCGGAGTGCTGGTGGAGTCGGTCGGCTGGCGCTCGATCTTCTGGGTCAACCTTCCGGTGGGCCTGGCCGCCCTGCTTCTCACCCTCCGCTTCGTCCCCGAGTCCCGCGCGCCCAAGGCCCGCCGCCCCGACCCGCTGGGCCAGCTCATGGTGATCGTGCTGTTCGGCTCCCTGACGTACGCGATCATCGAGGCGCCGAACGCCGGGTTCACGCATGTGCTGCCCTTCGCCGTCCTGGCGCTCGCCGCGCTGACCGGCCTGCTCGTCCACGAGCCGCGCCGCGCCGATCCCCTCATCGAGCTGCGCTTCTTCCGGTCGGCGCCGTTCAGCGGGGCCACCGTCGTCGCGATCAGCGCGTTCGCCGCGCTGGGCGGCTTCCTGTTCCTGTCCACGCTGTACCTGCAGAACGTGCGCGGACTGAGCGCCCTTCAGGCCGGTCTGTGGATGCTGCCGATGGCCGTGCCGACCTTCCTGTGCGCCCCGCTGTCCGGGCGGCTGGTCGGCAGCCGGGGTCCGCGCCTGCCCCTGCTGATCGCGGGCGGCGCGCTGACCGTGAGCGGGACGCTGTTCGCCGCCTTCGAGGCCGAGACCTCCGACCTCACGCTCTTCCTCGGCTACGTCCTGTTCGGCGTCGGCTTCGGCTTCGTCAACGCGCCCATCACCAACACCGCGGTCTCCGGCATGCCCCGCGCCCAGGCCGGGGTCGCGGCCGCCGTCGCCTCGACCAGCCGCCAGCTGGGCCAGACGCTCGGCGTGGCGGTGGTCGGCGCGGTGCTGGCGGCGGGCGTGGGCGCCTCGTCGTACCGCGACACCTTCGTCTCCGCCGCGCGTCCCGGCTGGTGGATACTGGCCGCCTGCGGGCTCGCGGTCCTCGTCCTCGGCGCCGTCACGAGCGGCCGCTGGGCCCACCGCACGGCGGAGCGGACGGCCGAGCGCCTTCAGTCGCCGGAGGTGCGGGAGGCGGCGCGGACCGGGAGCTGACGGCACCCCGCCTGGACGCACCGCACCCGGCACCCCGGCACCACCGCACCGCCTCCGGCCGCCACACCGCACCGCACCCCCTGCACCCCTGCACCCCTGCACCCCTGCACCCCTGCACCAGCACACCGCCTCCGGCCGCCACCCGGCACCCCGGCACCCCGGCACCCCGGCACCCCGGCACCCCGGCTCAGCGCACCGCCTCCGGCAGCCGCTCCGCCACCTTCGGCCAGTACTTCACGATCGCGTCCTCCACCCCCGGCAGCGCCCGCTGCCCGGCGAGGGCCAGCGTGATCGCGGCGGCCACGCCCGTCCACGCGACCGGACCGAGCGGGGTGCAGCCGAAGAGGCGGCTGGCGCCCGGGGTCATGACGAGGGCGACCAGGGCGGCGGCGGAGCCGAGGGACGTCACCTGGACCAGGCGGCTGTCGCGGCGGTCGGCGAGGGTCTGGGCCAGCTGGGTGCCCACGACCGCGCACAGCGCCATGGTCGTCGAGCGCCGCTCCGTGCCCGGCGTGAAGCGACCGAACAGCCAGGCCGCGGTCGCCCCGAGCGCCGTGGTCAGGGCCCGGTGCCGGATCTGCCGGATCAGCGGCTCGCCGAGCACCGCCGTACCGAGCGGCGCGCCCGCGTCGGCCTCCTCCTGTTCCGGGTCCCCCGTCTTCGTCACCGCGACGGCCATCGCTGGGAACAGGTCGGTGAAGAGGTTGACCAGCAGCATCTGACGGGTGGACAGCGGGGCCGCGCCGCCCAGCACCGTGCCGAGGATGCCGAAGCCGACCTCCCCCGCGTTGCCGCCGATCAGGATGGCGATGGCGTCGGCGACGCTGTGCCACAGGGCACGGCCCTCCCGGACCGCCTCCACCAGCACGAGCAGGTCGTCGCCCGTGACCACCAGGTCGGCGGCGTTGCGGGCGGCGGCCGAGCCGCGGGCGCTGATGCCCACGCCGATGTCGGCGGCCCGGATCGCGGCGGCGTCGTTGGCCCCGTCTCCGACCATGCCGACGACCCGCCCGGCGTCCCGCAGCGACTCGACGACTTGGAGCTTCTGCTCGGGCGCCACCCGGGCCACGACGTCCGCGTCGCGCAGCATCCGGGACCGCGCGGTGCGGTCGGCGGCGGCGAGTTCGTCGCCGGTGACCACGACCGCGTCCTCGGGCCAGCCCAGGTCCACGGCGATGGCGTGGGCGGTCTGCGGATGGTCGCCGGTCAGCACCACGGGCCGTACGCCCGCCTCGCGCAGCCCGCGCACCAGCGCCGGGGAGGTCTCGCGGGCCACGTCGGCGAGCGCCAGCAGCCCGGTGAACTCCAGCTTCGACGGCTGCCGTTCGAGGACGTCGGCGGCCTTCTCGCCCTTCGCCAGGGTCCGCCGGGCCACCGCGATGATGCGCAGCCCGTCACCGGCCAGGCGCTTGGCCACCTCGGCGGTGTGCGCGGGCAGACCGGCACAGGCGGGCAGCACCGTCTCGGGGGCGCCCTTGACCACCAGTACCGCGGGGCCGGTCCCCCGTTCGCGTCCGACGGCGGCCGCGTAGCCGCGGGAGGTCTCGAAGGGCAGGCCCTCCTCCTGCGTCCAGTCGGGGTCGTCCCCGGCCGCGTCGAGGACCGCCTCGTCGGTGGCGTGGGTGGGGCGGGCACCGTCGCCGTTGAGCCGGGGGCAGGCGCGGGCGGCGGTGCGTACGGCGTCGGCGGCGTCCGGGTCGCCCGCGCGGCGGACCGTGCCGTCGGTGCCCGCCACGCGCGACAGCCGCAGCTTGTTCTCGGTGAGGGTGCCGGTCTTGTCGAAGCAGACGGTGTCCATGCGGCCGAGCGCCTCCAGCGTGCGCGGGGTGCGCACCAGGACGCCCCGGCGGCTGAGCCGGCGGGCCGCCGCGAGCTGGGCCACGGTCGCCACCAGCGGCAGCCCCTCGGGCACGGCGGCCACCGCCACCGACACGCCCCCGGCGACGGCCTGCCGGATCGGCGCCCCGCGCAGCAGCGAGAGCCCGGTCACCGCGGCCCCGCCCGCCAGGGTGAGCGGCAGCGCCTTGCGGGTCAGTTCCTGGAGCCTGGCCTGCACTCCGGCCGCCGACGGCGTACGCGCCGCCAGCGCCACCGCACGGGCCGCCTCGGTGTGCTCGCCGGTGTCGACGACGACGGCGCGGGCCCGCCCGGCGACCACGGTCGTGCCCTCGAAGACCATGCAGTACCGCTCGGCCACGGGCGCGCGGGGGGCCGGGTCCACGCACTTGTCCACCGGCAGCGACTCACCGGTCAGCGCGGACTCGTCCACCTCCAGGCCGTCCTCCCACAGCAGCCGCGCGTCGGCTGGCACGACGTCGTCCGCCTTCAGCTCGATCACGTCGCCGGGGTGCAGCTTCGCCGCGTCCACGATCCGCGGCTCGCCCTGCGGGGCGAACTCCTCGCCGTCGGCGGCGCGTTCCTCCGTCAGGGGTTCCTCGGTGACCCGGGCCTTCTGCTTCTGCTCGGCCAGCAGCCCGGACAGCGCCCGTTCGGCGCGCAGCCGCTGGAAGCCGCCGACCAGCGCGTTGAGGTCCAGGGCGCCGACCACGAGCAGCGCGTCCACGACCGACCCGAGGATCGCGGAGGCGGCCGAGCCGACCGCGAGGACCGGGGTGAGCGGGTCGTCCAGCTCCCCGCGTACGGCCCGGGCCAGCTGCCACGACCAGCGGACCGGGGCCAGCACGGGCACCCGGCCCGCACGGTCGGCGGCCGCCCGCAGCCGGGCAGCGGCCTGCTCCACGGCGGTGGGCTCGGGTTCGCGTTCCCGCTCCAGCCGCTCCCGTACGCCGTCCGGGTCCAGCGCGTGCCACGCCACCCGTGGCCGCGGGTGCGGGGCGCGGGCCATCGCCACGCCCAGCGCGGCCCGCGTCCCGGACAGCAGGGCCACCGCCGCACTCGCGTCCACCGGCGCGTGCCGCATCCCCAGCAGCGACGACACGCCGCCCCGGCTCCTGCCGCGCGCCTCGCCGACCGCGACCAGCAGCCCGGACAGCGCGGCCCCGGACCGGGCCAGCGTCTGCGACCGGCGCCCGACCGCACGCGCCACCGGCACCGCCCGCAGCACCCGCCACACGTCGGCGAGGCCCTGGGGCGCGAGCACGTCCGCGCCCCAGGCCACCGGGCAGTCCGCGTCGGCCAGCGCGACGGCCACGTCCCCGGCGAGCAGCCCGTCCGAGACCGACCCGTCGTCGCCGGGCAGCGGCCGTACGACGGTGATGACACCTCCCCCGGCCCCCTCGGCGCGCAGTCCGGCCACGACGTCCGCGAGCGGGCGGCCGGCGCCGACGACCTGGTCGGCGAGGCCGGTGAAGTCGGCCAGCGCGGGGTCCTCGACCATGACCACGCGCAGTCCCGCGCGCCGCGCCGCGTCCAGCACGTCCTCGGTCCACGGGTCCGCGCCCGCGTCCGGCGCCCGCAACGCGCTGGGGTGCAGCACGACCGTGCGGGCCATCTCCAGTTGCCGCAGCCGCCCGGGGTCGCGCACGAGCACACCGGTGCGGGACAGCGCGGCGCTCAGTACGGCGTGGAAGGCGGCGGGCCCGTAGCGCGCGGCCTTGGGCGACCCGGCGAGCACGGCCTCCGCCGCCTCCGCCAGGTCGTGCTTGACCAGCAGCGTCGCGGCGGCGCCCGCCACGCTGCCCGCCGAGGCGTGGGCGGCGTAGTCCTGTGCCGGGGAGGTGCGCGGCGGCGGGCGCAGGGCGGGCCCGGCGGGCAGGCTGCCCCGGCCGGGGACGCACAACTGGTCGTGCACGGTCTCGAAGGCGGCCCCCCGCGCCACCGCGTCCGTCAACTGGCAGACGCGCAGCGCCCCGTCGAGCACCAGCGAGGTGGGGCTCTGCCCGGCGCCGTGGACGGCGGCGTTGGCGGCGGCGAGCGCCACGTCCATGCGGTGGTCGCCGAGCCGCTCGCGCAGCCAGGCGCGGAAGGCCGGGTTCTCGCGCAGCAGCGTCGCGACGGCGGTGACCAGGCGGGGCGAGGCCGGCAGCCGCAGGCGCGCGCCGGTCACGGCGGCGGCGATGCCCAGCACGTCCGCCCCGAGCGCGACCGCCGCGACCCGCACCGGGGCCGGGTCGCCGGGGTGCTCCGTCTCGTCCACGAGGTCGTCCCGGGCGTCCGGGGAGTCCGGGGAGTCCGGGCCGGTGGCGGCGGGCTGGTCCGCCCGGGTGAGTCCGTGGCGTGCGGCGAGTTCGGCGGCGCGGTCCACGACGCGGTCGGTGAGCGTGTCCTCGGTCGCGGTCACCACCAGTCTGGCGAGACCGGTGTCCCAGTAGGCGAGCAGCACGTCCGGATGCTCGGCCAGGGCCGCCGCCACCCGCCGCGCCACGCGCTCGGTACCGCCCGCCCGGCGCACCTCGTCCGGCGCGGCCGGACGGAGCGCGAGGTGCGCCCGGTGCCCGGCCCGCCAGTCCCGCGACCCGCCGGGCAGCGCCGAGCGGGCCACCCGTGCCGCCCGCGCGGCGAAGTCGGCGCCGCGCACACCGGCCCGCGCGGTGCCCACCGCCGCCCCGGCCGCGGCGCCCACGGCGGGCGCGGTGCCGCGCGCGAGCAGCCGGGGCCCGGCCAGCACGAACCCCGTGACGGCGTCCTGGGAGCGCGTCAGCAGTCCACCGGCCATCGCTCTGACTCAGCCGGCCTTGCGGGTGCGCGAGGCGGCGGCCGTCTTGCGGCTGCGGCCGCGGCTCCCGCCCGTGGTGGAGGGCCGGCTCGAAGACGCCTTGTTTCCCGACTGGCTCTTGCTCCGAGTGGGGGACGCGGTCTTCTTCGCGGGCGACTTCTTGGCGGCGGACTTCTTCGCCGCGGTGGTCTTGGCGGCCGTGGACTTGGCGGCCGTGGACTTGGCGGCGGTCTTCTTGGCGCCGGTGGTCCGCTTCGCCGCGGCCGTCTTCGCCTTGCCACCACCCGTGCCGCCGGTGCCGCCGGTGCCGCCCGCCCCGGCCGTCTTCGTCGCGGCCGCCCTGGCGGTGGTCTTCCGCGCCGGCGTCCGGGCGGCCTTCGTACCGGCGGCGCCCGCTGCCCCGGCGGCCCCGCCGCCCTTCGCGGCGCTCCCGTTCCCGCTCCGTCCGCCCTGCCCGTCCTGCCCGTTGCGCCCGCGCGGCTGCGTCAGCCAGGCCACCGCCGCCCCGGTGGCCGCCACCGGCCACTCCACGAGTCCGGCGACGCCCAGCACCCCGGCGCCCGTGTAGACGAGCACGCGCCGCCCGCGCGGCGACACCGCTCCGATCCTGTCCAGCGCGCCCTCGGCGGCCCTGCCCACCGTCTGGGCACCCGGCACCTTACGCACCGCCGAAGCGGCCGCGTGCAACGGCCGCGGAAGTGTCCGCGCCGACTTCTGCTCAGCCATGACTGTTCGTCCTCGCCCTGTCCGTGCTGTGGGAACCCCGGGCCGTGGAAACCCTGGAAAACCCCGGGAACATCACCTTCCGCATTTCCCCGGGTTCCCGCACTTCGGGCGCTCACCCCGACGGAGTCGGCTTCCGCTCCAGGGCGATCGCGTGCAGCCGCTCCAGCCGCTCCCGGGAGACCTCGTCGGCCGGTGCGTACGTCACCATCCGGGGCCCGGGCTCGGGACCGAGCCACAGGTCGGTGTGGTCGACGCGGATGCGGCCGACGTGCCGGTTGAGGAACTCCTTGCGCTTGCCGCGGTGCGCGACGACCTCGTGCCGCTCCCAGGCCTCGCGGAAGTCGGGCGACTGGGTGCGCAGCCGCTTCAGCAGCATCTTCCAGGCGGGCTCGGCGAGATGGCCGGCCATCGTGGCACGGAACCGGGCCGCCATCAGCCGCTGGGTCTCCTCCAGATGGACGATCGAGGACCGCCAGTCCTGGTGGGTGAAGGAGAGGATCATGCAGTTGCGGTCCTCGGGCGGCACCGCCTCCAGGTCGCACAGCAGCAGCCCGTACGTCCGGTTGTGGGCGAGGATGTCGTACCGGCTGTTCTGCACACAGGCCGGGTACGGCTCGAACTGCTCCAGCAGCGCCCGCACCGCCGGTGTGATGGCCGGGCAGACCGTCGCCGGCGTCGGGTCGACGGCCCCCGCCAGCTGGAAGAGGTGGGCGCGCTCGGTGGGGTCGAGCAGGAGGGCGCGGGCGAGGGCGTCCAGGACCTGCACGGAGACCTGGATGTCCCGGGCCTGCTCCA
The DNA here is from genome assembly GCF_044754585.1 of Streptomyces sp. NPDC093065. NCBI lineage: Bacteria > Bacillati > Actinomycetota > Actinomycetes > Kitasatosporales > Streptomycetaceae > Streptomyces > Streptomyces sp. NPDC093065. The sequence goes on from NZ_JBIVPJ010000001.1 coordinate 72,905, forward strand.
GCCAGGTGTACCAGGTGACGCCGACCGCCGAGAGCTGGGCGACCTCCTCGCGCCGCAGCCCCGGCGTCCTGCGGCGGCGTCCGCGGGACAGCCCCACCTGCTCGGGGGCGATGCGTTCGCGGCGGCTGCGCAGGAAGGCGGCGAGTTCGTGCCGCCGGATCTCCGAGCCGGCGTCCCTGGACGGGGACGGAGACGTGGCCGGGAACTGGGACTGGGACTGCGCGACCGTCTCCTGGGCCTGTGCCTGAGCCGTCATCGTGGTCATGCCTCCAGCATGCCGCGCCCGCGCACCGCACGGACCCTGTTTCCGGGTACTCCCGCTACCAGGATAAAGACACTCTGGTACCACCTTGAAGGTCGTCGCAGGCTCGACCACGTGACCGAAACCATCACTTCTCGTCCCGTCCGCACCGGCCCCCAGGCGCCGCCCGCGCTCGGCGGCCTCGGACTCTTCACGGTGCTGCTGGCCGCGGCACTCCCCCTCGTCGACTTCTTCATCGTCAACGTCGCGCTGCCCACCATCGGCACGGACCTCTCCGCGAGCGAGGCGGTCCTGGAACTCGTCGTCGCCGGGTACGGGGTGGCGTACGCCGTCCTGCTGGTCCTCGGCGGCCGGCTCGGCGACCTCTTCGGCCGGCGCCGCCTGTTCCTGGGCGGTATGGCGGCCTTCGGGCTGACCTCGCTGGCCTGCGGTCTCGCGCCGGACGCCTGGTCACTGGTGGCGGCGCGGGCGGCGCAGGGCGCCTCGGCGGCCGCGATGCTGCCGCAGGTGCTGGCGACCATCCAGGCGACCACGACCGGCCCCCGGCGCGCCAGGGCCATGGGCCTGTACGGGGCGACGGCCGGCCTGTCCATGGTGGCCGGCCAGATCCTGGGCGGCGTCCTCGTGGCCGCCGACATAGCGGGCACCGGCTGGCGCTCCGTGTTCCTGGTGAACGTCCCGGTCGTCCTCGTGGGCCTCTTCCTGGCCGCCCGTGCGGTCCCGGAGACCCGCTCCGCGCGCCCCGAACCGGTGGACGTCCCCGGCACCTTCCTGCTGGCCGCCTCGATCCTGACCCTGCTGGTCCCGCTCACCGAGGGCCGGGCCGCGGGCTGGCCGCTGTGGACGTGGCTGTCGCTGGCGGCGTTCCCGTTGGCGGCGGCGGCGTTCTACGCGGTGGAGCGCCGGGCGGACCGCGCCGGCCGCACGCCACTGGTCCCGCCGAGCCTGTTCGCGATCGTCTCGCTGCGCCGCGGCCTCCTGCTCATCGTGCCGTTCTCGATCGGCTTCAGCGGCTTCATGTTCGTCATCGCGGTGGCGCTCCAGCAGGGCGCGGGCCTGAGCCCGGTGGCCGCGGGTCTGGCCCTGGCCCCGCTCGCGGTGGTGTTCTTCCTCTTCTCCGTCGCCGGCCCCCGGCTGGTCGCCCGCCACGGCACCCGTGTCGTACCCGTCGGCGCCGCCCTCCAGGGGCTGGGCCTGGCCCTGATGACGCTGGCCGCGTGGCGCTCCTGGCCCGGTCTCGGCCTGGTGGAACTCCTGCCGGGCGCGGCGGTCGCCGGTGCGGGCCAGGCGCTCCAACTGCCCGTCGTCTTCCGGGTCGTCCTGTCGGAGGTGCCGCCCGAGCGCGCGGGCGTGGGCAGCGGCGTCATGATCACCACCCAGCAGTCCTCCCTGGCCCTGGGGGTGGCCACCCTGGGCACCCTGTTCCTGTCGCTGATCCCGGGCATGGGCATGCGGGACGCCCTGGTGACGGCGCTGCTGGTCCAGTTGGCGGCGGTGGCGCTGACCGGCCTGCTGAGCCTGCGCCTGCCCCGGACGATCGCCTGACGGCCGGCCGAACCGCACCCGCTTCTTGGTCCAGACCTCTTGACGAAAGGTCTGGACCACAGCACTGTCATGCCTGCGACACAAGAGACTCCCTCACCGAACCCCCACCGGGAGGCCCGGCATGATCCGCCGCAAGATCCGTCTACTGGCCGCCGCACTGGCGGCCACCGTCCTCACCCCTCTGGGCGTCGCGACCGCGTCCGCCGCCCCCACCGGCGCCGCCCCCGCCCCGGCCGCCGACACCTGCGCCGTGAAGTCCAAGCCCGCCGGCAAGGTCCTCCAGGGCTACTGGGAGAACTGGGACGGCGCCGCCAACGGCGTCCACCCGCCCTTCGGCTGGACCCCGATCACCGATCCCCAGATCGCCGCCCACGGCTACAACGTGCTCAACGCGGCCTTCCCGGTGATCCGCTCCGACGGCACGGCGCTGTGGGAGGACGGCATGGACGCGGGCGTGAAGGTGGCGACGCCCGCCGAGATGTGCGCGGCCAAGGCGTCCGGACAGACGCTCCTGCTCTCCATCGGCGGCGCGACGGCCGGCATCGACCTCAACTCGACCGCGGTCGCCGACCGTTTCGTCGACACGATCGTGCCGATCCTCAAGGAGTACAACTTCGACGGCATCGACATCGACATCGAGACCGGCCTGACCGGCAGCGGCAGCATCAGCCAGCTCTCCACGTCCCAGACCAACCTGATCCGCATCATCGACGGCGTACTGGCCCGCATGCCCTCCAACTTCGGCCTCACGATGGCCCCGGAGACGGCGTACGTCACCGGCGGCAGCGTCGTCTACGGCTCGATCTGGGGCGCGTACCTGCCGATCGTCAAGAAGTACGCGGACAACGGCCGCCTGTGGTGGCTGAACATGCAGTACTACAACGGCAGCATGTACGGCTGTTCCGGCGACTCCTACCCGGCCGGCACCGTGCAGGGCTTCACCGCCCAGACCGACTGCCTGGACAAGGGCCTGGTCATCCAGGGCACGACGATCCGGGTGCCCTACGACAAGCAGGTCCCGGGCCTGCCCGCCCAGCCCGGCGCGGGCGGCGGCCACATGTCACCGTCCCTGGTCTCCCAGGCCTGGAACCACTACAACGGCTCCCTCAAGGGCCTGATGACCTGGTCCCTCAACTGGGACGGCTCGAAGAACTGGACCTTCGGCAACAACGTGAAGTCCCTGCAGGGCCGCTGAGCCGGTAAGCCTGAGCCGGGAAGGGCGAGCCGGGAAGCCCCGACCGAGACCCCAGGCCCCCGAGACCCGAAACGCCCACCCCCCTCCCGACCGAGTCGGGAGGGGGGTGGGCACAGGCCGGGGGTCCAGGGGGCGGAGCCCCCTGGTACGGCAACACCAACCGGCGTTCAGCAGCCGACGAGCCTCGAAGCGAGGTACCCCTCGATCTGGTCCAGCGACACACGCTCCTGCTTCATCGTGTCCCGCTCCCGGACAGTCACCGCGTTGTCGTCAAGCGTGTCGAAGTCGACGGTCACACAGAACGGCGTCCCGATCTCGTCCTGACGCCGGTACCGCCGCCCGATCGCGCCCGCGTCGTCGAACTCGATGTTCCAGTTCTGCCGCAGCGCCTGCGCGAGCCCCTTCGCCTTCGGCGACAGCTCCGGGTTGCGGGACAGCGGCAGCACGGCGACCTTCACCGGGGACAGCCGCGGGTCCAGCCGCAGCACGGTGCGCTTCTCCAGCTTGCCCTTGGCGTTCGGCGCCTCGTCCTCGATGTACGCGTCGAGCAGGAACGCGAGCATCGCCCGCCCGACACCGGCCGCCGGCTCGATGACGTACGGCGTCCAGCGCTCCTGGGCCTCCTGGTCGTAGTAGGAGAGGTCCTGGCCGGAGGCCTTGGCGTGCGAGGAGAGGTCGTAGTCGGTCCGGTTGGCGACGCCCTCCAGCTCACCCCATTCGCTGCCGCCGAACGAGAAGCGGTACTCGATGTCGGCGGTGCGCTTGGAGTAGTGGGAGAGCTTCTCGGCCGGGTGCTCGTACCACCGCATGTTCTCCTCGCGGAGACCGAGGCCCGTGTACCAGTTCCAGCGCTGCTCCATCCAGTACTCCTGCCACTTCTCGTCCTCGCCCGGCTTGACGAAGAACTCCATCTCCATCTGCTCGAACTCGCGGGTGCGGAAGATGAAGTTGCCGGGCGTGATCTCGTTGCGGAAGGACTTGCCCATCTGGGCGATGCCGAACGGCGGCTTGCGGCGCGAAGTGGTCTGCACCTGGGCGAAGTTGGTGAAGATGCCCTGGGCGGTCTCGGGCCGCAGGTAGGCGACGGAGCCGCTGTCCTGGGTCGGGCCCAGATGGGTGGAGAGCAGGCCGGAGAACTGCTTGGGCTCGGTGAAGGTGCCCTTGTTGCCGCAGTTGGGGCAGTTGAGGTCGGCGAGGCCGTTCTCCGGAGCCTTGCCCTTCTTCTCCTCGTACGCCTCCTCCAGGTGGTCCGCGCGGAACCGCTTGTGGCAGGAGGTGCACTCGGTCAGCGGGTCCGTGAAGGTGGCGACGTGGCCGGAGGCCACCCAGACCTCGGGGGCCAGGATCACGGAGGAGTCGAGACCGACGACGTCCTCGCGCGAGGTGACCATGTAGCGCCACCACTGGCGCTTGAGGTTCTCCTTGAGCTCGACACCCAGCGGACCGTAGTCCCAGGCGGCGCGCTGACCGCCGTAGATCTCACTGCAGGGGAATACGAAGCCACGGCGCTTGCTCAGGCTGACGATGGTGTCGATCTTGTCGGCGGCCACGGTGCTCTCTTCATTACGACGACGGTGACTGACTGGTGCGGTGGGCGAAGCGAGGTGCTTCCAGAGAATGCTTCAGGTTACCGGCGTGGGCCGCCCCTCGGCCAAATCGGGGCCTCCCAGCTGCGAAATCACCCGCTTGTTGACAACGGTTTCCACATTTGTTGAAAATGAGTGTCATGAACGTACGACGACGCCGTATCTCCGGCATAGCAGTCACCGCGGCCACCGCGATCGGCCTCGGCACCCTCTCCGCCTGCTCCGGCGACGGCTCGGCGGCGGGCAACACGGACAAGTTCGACGTCGTCGCGTCGTTCTACCCGATGGAGTACCTCGCCGAGCAGATCGGCGGGGAGCACGTGAACGTCACCACGCTCACCGAGCCCGGCCAGGAGCCGCACGACCTGGAACTGAGCGCCAAGCAGACCGCGCAGATGGGCGAGGCGGACGCGGTGCTCTACCTGAAGTCCCTCCAGCCGGCCGTGGACGAGGCGATCGCCCAGTCCGACGTGAAGACCAGGATCGACGCGGCCTCGCTGACGAAGCTCGAGGACCACGGCGACGTGGAGCACGACCACGACCACGGCGACGGGGAGCACGCGGACGAGCACGCCGGGGAGGAGCACTCCGAGGAGGGCGGGAGCGGCCTCGACCCGCACGTCTGGCTGGACCCGGTGAAGTACGCGGAGATCGCCGAGGGCGTCGCCCAGGCCTTCGAGAAGGCCGACCCGGACCACGCCGCCGACTACCGCGAGAACGCCGAGGCCCTGGCGAAGAAGCTGGGCGGCCTGGACACGGCGTACAAGGACGGCCTGAAGAACACCGGCACCAAGGTGTTCTTCACCAACCACGCCGCCTTCGGCTACCTCGCCGAGCGCTACGGCCTCACCCAGGAGGCCATCAACGGCCTCGACCCGGAGAGCGAGCCCAGCCCCGCCCGGATCAAGGAACTCCAGGAGGAGGCCAAGGCCGACGGCGTCACCACCGTCTTCTACGAGACACTGGTGTCGGACAAGACCGCGAAGACCCTCGCCAGGGACGCGGGCCTGAAGACGGACGTCCTCGATCCGCTGGAGGGCATCACCGACAAGTCCAAGGGCGAGGACTACGTCGGGGTCATGGAGGCCAACCTCAAGGCGCTGGAAACCGCCCTCGGCGCCAAGTAAGCAGCCCGGCCGGGCAGCCCGGCCCGTTCGATCGTTACGGAGGACATCGTGAGCGACGAGTCCGTCATATCCATGCGCGGCGTCCGCGCCGAGCTGGGCTCACGCCCCGTCCTGCGCGGCATCGACCTCACCGTGCGGCGCGGCCAGGTGGTCGCGCTGCTCGGCGCCAACGGCTCGGGCAAGTCCACCGCCGTGCGCTCGGTCATCGGCCAGGTGCCGGTGACGGACGGGGAGATCGAGCTGTTCGGCACCCCCAGGCGCCGTTTCCGCGACTGGGCGCGCGTGGGCTACGTCCCGCAGCGCACCACGGCCGCGGGCGGCGTCCCCGCCACCGTGACCGAGGTGGTCTCCTCGGGCCGGCTCTCCCGGGCCCGCTTCGGCGTCCTGCGCAAGGCCGACCACGAGGCCGTACGCCGCGCCCTCGACCTGGTCGGCATGGCGGACCGCGCCAAGGACTCGGTCAACGCCCTCTCCGGCGGCCAGCACCAGCGCGTGCTGATCGCCCGCGCGCTCGCCGCCGAACCCGAACTGCTGATCATGGACGAGCCGATGGCGGGCGTCGACCTGGCCAGCCAGGAGGTGCTGGCCGAGACGCTGCGCGCGCAGGTCGCCGCCGGCACCACCGTCCTCCTCGTCCTGCACGAGCTGGGCCCCCTGGAGCCGCTGATCGACCGGGCCGTGGTGCTGCGCGACGGCTGCGTCCTGCACGACGGCCCGCCGCCCGAGGCCGTCGGCCAGCACGCGCTGCCCGGCCACGACCACGTACACCCGCACGCACCCGCGGGCGTTGAACCGATCCGCACCGGCCTGCTGAGCTGAGAAGGCGACGACCATGGAAATCCTGAACTACGCCTTCATGCAGCGGGCGCTGCTCGCCGCCGTCCTGGTGGGCATCACCGCCCCCGCCATCGGCATCTACCTGGTCCAGCGCCGCCAGGCCCTCATGGGCGACGGCATCGGCCACGTGGCGATGACCGGCGTCGGCCTCGGCTTCCTGCTCTCCTGGTCCCCGGTGTGGATGGCGACCCTGGTCTCCGTCCTCGGCGCGGTCCTCATGGAGCTGATCCGCTGGTACGGCAAGACCCGCGGCGACATCGCCCTCGCCATGCTCTTCTACGGCGGCATGGCGGGCGGCGTGATGTTCATCAACCTCGCGCCGGGCGGCTCCAACGCCAACCTCACCTCGTACCTCTTCGGCTCCCTGTCGACGGTCTCCGAGTCCGACGTCACCGCGATCTGCCTGCTCGCCGCCTTCGTGGTCCTCGTCACGGTCGGTCTGCGCCGCCAGCTGTTCGCCGTCAGCCAGGACGAGGAGTTCGCCCGGGTCACCGGCCTGCCGGTGCGCGCGCTGAACCTGCTGACGGCCGTCACCGCGGCGGTCACGGTGACCGTCGCGATGCGCGTCGTCGGGCTGCTGCTGGTCTCGGCGCTGATGGTGGTCCCGGTGGCCGCTGCGCAGCAGCTCACCCGCAGCTTCGCCGCCACCTTCGCGATCGCCGTCGCGCTCGGCGTGAGCGTGACCATCGGCGGCACGGTCACCTCGTACTACCAGGACGTGCCGCCCGGCGCGACGATCGTGCTGCTCACCATCGGCGCGTTCATCGCGCTGAGCGTGCTGGCCGCCCCGCTGGCCAGGCGACGCGCGCGGGCACTCGCCGCCGCGCGGCCCGCCGCGGATCCGGCGGAGTGCAAGATTCCGGCCACCCGGGGGGCCGCCGACGAGGTCGGCGTCTGACCGCGGGCGAACCGGGCTGGCACAATGGCCCGGCAAGCCGCGAAGACGTGAGGAGGAATCCAGTGACGACCGCTGGACCGCCCGTGAAGGGCCGCGCCACCCGGCAGCGGGCTGCCGTATCGGCGGCTCTCCAGGAGGTCGAGGAGTTCCGCAGCGCGCAGGAGCTCCACGACATGCTCAAGCACAAGGGCGACTCGGTCGGACTCACCACGGTCTACCGCACCCTGCAGTCCCTCGCCGACGCCGGTGAGGTCGACGTCCTGCGCACCGCCGAGGGCGAGTCCGTCTACCGCCGCTGCTCCACCGGCGACCATCACCACCACCTGGTCTGCCGCTCCTGCGGCAAGGCGGTCGAGGTGGAGGGCCCCGCGGTGGAGAAGTGGGCCGAGGCCATCGCCGCCGAACACGGCTACGTCAACGTGGCACACACGGTGGAGATCTTCGGCACCTGCGCCGACTGCGCGGGTGCCTCCGGCGGCTGAGCGGGTGGGGCCCCCGGGCTGCGCCCTGGGCCCCGTATCGGCCTGAACGGCCTCGTCCTCAAGCTCCGGACGAGCCGGTCTTGCCCTCCATGGCGAGCAGTTCCTCGTTGGGGATGGCGCCGCCGAACCGCCGGTCCCGGGAGGCGAACTCCAGGCAGGCCCGCCACAGGTCGCGCCGGTCGAAGTCCGGCCACAGGACGTCCTGGAAGACCATCTCGGCGTACGCGCTCTGCCAGAGCAGGAAATTGGACGTCCGCTGCTCCCCGCTCGGGCGCAGGAACACGTCCACGTCCGGCATGTCCGGGTAGTACAGGTACTTCGCGAGCGTCTTCTCGTTCACCTTCGACGGGTCGAGCCTCCCGGCCCGCACGTCCTCCGCCAGGGCCTGCGCCGCGTCGGCGATCTCGGCCCGCCCGCCGTAGTTCATGCAGAAGTACAGCGTGAGCCGGTCGTTGTCCTTGGTCTGCTCCTGCGCGACCTGCAGCTCCTTGGCCACCGACTTCCACAGCCTGGGCATCCGCCCCGCCCAGCGCACCCGCACTCCCAGCCCGTCGAGGGTGTCGCGGGACTTGCGGATGAAGTCGCGGTTGAAGTTCATCAGGAAGCGCACCTCGTCCGGCGAGCGCTTCCAGTTCTCGGTGGAGAAGGCGTACAGCGAGATGTTCCCGACGCCCATCTCGATCGCGCCCTGGAGGACGTCCATGACCTGTTCGGCACCGACCTTGTGCCCCTCGGTGCGCGGCAGCCCTCGCTCCTTGGCCCAGCGGCCGTTGCCGTCCATGACGATCGCCACATGCCCCGGAACCAGCTCGCCGAGCTTCGGCGGCCGCGCGCCGGACGGGTGCGGCTCCGGCGTCCTGTACTCCCGGCGCTGCCGCCCCAGAATCCCGCGTACCGCCATGTGTCTCTCGTCTCCTCGAACTGTTCTTTCCAGATCCTGCTGGTCCTGCTGGTTCTTCTAGGACTTCTCGACGTACCGCAGGGAGCGCAGGCCGCGCTCCAGGTGCCAGTGCAGGTACGCGGACACCAGCCCGCTCCCCTCCCGGACGTAGCGCGGCTCGCACGCGTCCGCCGTGCCCCAGTCCCCCGTGAGCAGCGCCCCGAGCAGCTCCAGGGCCTGCGGCGAGGGTACGACGCTGCCGGGCACCCGGCAGTCGACGCAGACGGAGCCGCCCGAGCCGACCGAGAAGAACCGGTTCGGACCGGGCATGCCGCACTTCGCGCAGTCCCCGAAGGTCGGGGCGTACCCGTTCACGGCCAGCGAGCGCAGCAGGAACGCGTCGAGCACCAGGTTCGGCGCGTGCTCGCCCCGGGCGAGGGTCCTGAGCGCGCCGACGAGCAGCAGGTACTGCTGCACCGCCGGCTCGCCCTCGTGGTCGGTGAACCGCTCGGCCGTCTCCAGCATGGCGGTCCCCGCGGTGTACCGCGCGTAGTCGGTGACGATGCCGCCGCCGTACGGGGCGATCGTCTCGCTCTGCGTGCACAGCGGCAGCCCGCGCCCGACCAGCTCGCTGCCCTTCGAGAAGAACTGCACGTCCACGTGCGAGAACGGCTCCAGCCGCGCCCCGAACTTCGACTTCGTGCGCCGCACCCCGCGCGCCACGGCGCGTACACGGCCATGACCGCGCGTGAGCATGGTGATGATCCGGTCCGCCTCACCCAGCTTCTGGGTGCGCAGCACGATGCCGTCGTCGCGGAACAGACTCATGCCGCCCATTCTCGCGCATGCTTCAAGGCACCTCGCCACGGCTTCGGGCGTTGGTGTACGCCGTCGCCGCGCTGAGCCGCTCGGACACGGTGGCGTGGCGTACGTCACCCGGCTCCGCGTCCCACTCTCGTCCCCCGCCGTACGGCCGCATCTGCACGTACGGTCCCTCGTACCCCATGACGAACCCGACCCGCCCGCTGCGGGTGTCCACGGCACAGACCCCGACGGGCGGCGTCGTCGTCATCGCAGTGCCGCCGCGAGGCGCTGCGCGGTCTCGACGGAACACCGCCCCAATTCGACGAGCGGGCAGGGCGCCTCCCGCGCGAGACTCACCGGGTCGAGCCCGAGTGAGGGAAGAGTAATTCCCGCCTCGGCGAGCGCCGCGCGCAATTCTTTCACCGTGTCCTCCGCTCCTTCGACGCAGAGCGCCGAGTGTCGTGCCTCCACCGTGTTCCCTTCCCTTTACGTTTTCACTCTTCGTGTCCCCAGAATGCCGCGACGTACCTACACTCGGCAGGAGTATGTGCACTACAAGTGCTGGTCAGCGTATGGGGGTTGGTTATGGCCAATGGTTCACGGCAAGCCGCGTGGGAGTTCTTCGGAACGGAACTGAAACGACGGCGGGAGGATGCCGGAATCACCCAAGTCGAGCTGGGGGCACGGGTATTCGTATCCGGCGGCTACATCGGCCAGTTCGAACAGGCAATTCGGAAACCGCAACTGGATGTGGCCCAGCGGATTGACGAGGCCCTACAAACCGACGGTATTTTCGATCGCCTGTGCCGGAAGCTGATCGATGATCCGCGGTATGCGGATTATTTCGCGGGGGTGGCGGATCTGGAGGGGCTGGCGACAACGATCTGTGAGTTCGCTCCAGCCCTGGTGCCGGGGTTGCTGCAGACTGCGGACTACGCCCGAGCCGTCACGCTCGCCATGAACCCCTTCGCGCCGGACGAGTACATCGAGGAGAAGGTGTCCGGCCGCATCGATCGGGCGAGGATCCTCGCGGACGCTGCACGGCCCGTGTATTGGGTGGTCCTGCACGAGAGCGTCCTGCAGATTCCCGTCGGCGGCCCGTCAGTCATGGCCGCGCAGCTGGAGCACGTCATCGCGCTGGCCGGAGCACGTACGGCGTTGGTGCAGGTGCTGCCGCTGGCGGCCGGGGCGCACCCGGCCATGACGGGCTCCCTGAAGCTCATGGAGTTCGAGGACGCTCCCCCAACGGCCTATACAGAAGCCGTGTATTCGGGCACCCTGCTGGACGATCCGCCCGTGGTGCGGCGTATCCGCTCGGCATACGATCTGATCAGGGCCGCCGCGCTGTCTCCTGCGGCGTCCCTGGCCAGGATCAAGTCGGCGGTGGAGGACCACAGACGATGCGCGAGTACGAGCTGAACCACGCACGCTGGCGCAAGAGCAGCTTCAGCGACGGCAACGGCGGCGACTGCGTCGAGGTCGCCGACGGAGTCCCCGGCGTCCTGCCCGTCCGGGACAGCAAGGTGGCCGGCGGACCGGTGATCGTCGTCGGGTCGGCGGCCTGGGCGGCGTTCGTCCGCGCCGTATGACCGTCTCCGCCGTGCTCTTCGACGTCGACGGCGTCCTGCTGGACTCGGCGGCGGCCCACCGCAGGGTGTGGGACGCCTGGTCGCTGTCGCGCGGGCTGGACGCGGAGACGGTGTGGCGGCTCACCTTCGGGCGGCGCCCGGAGGACACCGTGACGGATGCCGCCGCCCACCTGGACCCGGCGCTCGAACGCCGGGCCCTCGACGGGCTGCTGGCGAAGGAGAGGGACGGCATCCCGCCGGTCGACGGCGCCGCGGAGCTGCTGCGGGCCCTGTCCGGGAGCCCCTGGGCGATCGTGACCTCCGGCGACCGGGCCTTCGTCGAGGCCCGTTTCGCGGCGACCGGGCTGCCCCTGCCGGCCGTGCGGGTCTACGGCGGCGACGTCGAGCGCGCGAAGCCCGCCCCGGACTGCTTCGCGCTGGCCGCGTCCCGGCTCGGCGTGGACCCGTCGGCGTGCGTGGTCGTGGAGGACGCACCGGCGGGCATACGCGCCGCGGTGGCGGCCGGGTGCACCGTGATCGGCCTGACGACGACGCACCCGGCGGCGGCACTGGGCGAGGCCCACCTGTGCGCGTCGTCCCTCGGCGAGGTGCGCGAACTGCTCGTGGCACGAGGGCTGTTGGTCGACGCTTGATCTACTGCCCGCCATGCCACTGCTGTTGCTGGACCTCGGCAACACCCGGATCGACCGCGACGCGGCCTTCCGCGACGCCGTCGCCGCCTTCCTCGCCGGGCACGGTCTGCCCGCCGGTGATCTCACCTGGCTGACGGCTCTCGACGCCGGCGGGTCCACGCCCCGCCACGAGGTCGCCGCGGCCGTGATCGACCGGTACGGCGGCGCGGTGCCCGCCGCAGCCGTCCGGTCCCTGCCCGACCACGGCGCGGCCGGCCGCGCCGTACTGACGGACTCCGCGCGGGAAGCCCTGGAGCGTGCCCGGTCCGGCGGCTGGACCTGCGTGATCGTGACCAACGGGCGCACCGCCCAGCAGGAGGCGAAGATCCGCCGCACCGGACTCGACCGGCACGTCCGGGGCTGGGTGGTCTCCGAGGCGGTCGGCCATAGTAAGCCCGACCCGGTGATCTTCCGGGCCGCCGCGGAGGCCGCCGGGACGCCCCTCGCCGGCGCCGACGCTCTCGGCCTGCGCAGCGTGTGGGTGTCGAACGGCCGGTCGTGGTCCGAGGACGCCTTCCGCCCCACCCACGTCGCCGGGGAGGTCGACACGGCGATCGATCACGCCCTGGGGTAAACCCCCCTGCGGACCCGGCCGTTGGCCGGATGGGGCGGGGCCCGCCGTTCCACGAGGCTCGTCGCATGACGCAGCGCAAGCTCAGCAGAAGCAGAAGCATCCGCAACGCCGCCGTCGTCGGCGTGTCCACCGCCCTGCTCGGCATCACCGCACCGATGACCGCCTCCGCGACGGGCGCGAGCAGGCCCGAGCCCCTCACCTGGTCCGCCTGCGAGAGCACCGGTCTCGACCCCCGGCAGGAGTGCGCCGTCCTCGACGTGCCGATGGACTACGCCGATCCGGACGGCCCAAGTATCGAGATGGCCGTCTCGCGGATCCGGAGCGAGAATCCGGACGCCCGGCGCGGCGCCCTGCTCCTCGTCCCGGGCGGGCCGGGCGGCTCCAGCCTCAACGACCCCTCGGGGAAGGGACGGAAACTCCCCCAGGACGTCCGGGACGCCTACGACCTCGTCGGATTCGCGCCGCGCGGCCTCGCGCCGTCCACGTCCGTCGACTGCGGCCTTGAGTACGGCGACCTCGCCACCTCCAGACTCCGCCCCTGGCCCGCCCCGGACGGTTCGATCGACGCGAACCTCGACACCGCCCGGCGGACGGCCGACGCCTGCGTACGCAACGGCGGTGAGCTGATCCGGCACCTGAGCACCGCCAACGAGGCCCGGGACATCGACCGTCTCCGGGCCGCGCTGGGCGAGCGGAGGATCTCCGCGTGGGGAGTGTCGTACGGGACATACGTCGGTGCCGTGTACGCGCAGTTGTTCCCGCAGCGCACCGACCGGATCGTGCTGGACAGCAACGACGACCCCGACCCCGCCCGCGTGGCGCGCGGCTGGCTCGCCGGGCACGAGCAGGGGGTCGAGGACACCTTCCCCGAGTTCGCCGCCTGGGCCGCCCGGCCCGGCAATCCCGACCGCGTCGCCCGCCGGACCTCCGACGTACGGCCGCTGTTCCTGCGGCTGGCCGCCCGGCTGGACCGGAAGCCGATCCCGTGGCCCGGTGCCAATCCGTCGGAGCTGAACGGCAACGTGCTGCGCCAGACGATGCTGGACAGCCTGTACTCGCCCGACAGGTTCCCCACCCTCGCCAAGCTGATGGTGGCGGCCGGGCGGGGGACCGTGCCGCCCGCGCCCCAGGCGCCGCCCGAGGCCGTGCTGCAGAACGTCGCCGCCGTCGGGGCCGGGGTCCTCTGCAACGACGTCGCCTGGCCCCGCTCGGCGGCCCGGTACGAGAAGGACGTCGCCGCCAGCCGCGCCGAGTACCCGCTCACGGCGGGCATGCCGCGCAACGCGATGCTGTGCGCCGCGTGGCCGTACCCGCCCCGCGAGGCGCCGGTGCGGATCACCGGACGCGGGCCCTCCAACGTCCTGCTCGTCCAGAACGAGCGGGACGTCGCCACCCCGCTCGTCGGGGCGCGCAAGCTGCGGGAGGCGTTCGGCAGGCGCGCGGTCATGGTGACGGTGGACTCCACCGGGCACGACGCCTACCTGGCCAACGGCAACGCGTGCGGGGACGCAGCGGTCTCCCGGTTCCTCGCGACCGGGCAGCGCCCCGCCGCGGACCTCTACTGCCGCTGACCGCCCGTGCCCGGCGTCACCAGGCCCGACTCGTAGGCCACGACGACCAGTTGCGCCCGGTCGCGTGCGCCCAGCTTGCCCATGATGCGGCTGACGTGGGTCTTCGCGGTGAGGGGACTCAGGCCCAGGGCGTCGGCGATCTCCGTGTTGTTCAGGCCCCGGGCGACCAGAGTGAGGACCTGGCGTTCCCGGTCCGAGAGGCGGTCCGGGCCGCTCTCGCCCGGGGAGGGCGTCGCGGGGCTGCGCAGGAAGCGCTCGATGAGGCGGGCGGTCGGGCCGGGCGACAGCAGGGCGTCGCCCGCCGTCACCGTGCGGATGGCGTCCAGGAGTTCGGCCGGCCTGGTGTCCTTGACCAGGAAGCCGGAGGCGCCCGCGCGCAGCGCGTCCACGATGTTCTCGTCGGTGTCGTAGGTGGTGAGGACCAGCACCCTCACGCCCGCCAGGTCCTCGTCGGCGGCGATCAGCCGGGTCGCCTCGATGCCGTCCAGGTCGGGCATGCGCACGTCCATGACGACGAGGTCGGCGCGCGAGGCGCGGGCCAGGTGCACGGCCTCGCGGCCGGTGGCGGCCTCGCCGACCACCTCCATGTCGGGGGCCGACGCCACGAGCAGGGCGAACGCCGCGCGGACGAGGTTCTGGTCGTCCGCGAGCAGTACGCGTATCGTCATCCGGTTCTCTCCGGGGTCAGAGTGGTCGGGGCATGGCGGGGGTCGGCAGTACGGCCGTCACCGCGAAGCCGTCGGCGCGCTCCCGCGGTCCGGCGTCGAGTGTGCCACCCACGCTGCGGGCCCGCTCCCGCATGCCGACGAGGCCGAAGCCGGGGGTGCCCGCCGGGTCGGGGCCGGGGCCGGTGCCGTCGTCGGTGACGGACAGCCGCAGGGCGCCCGGCTCGGCGTGCACCTCGACGCGGACGGAGGGCTTCGGCCCCGCGTGGCGCACGACGTTGGTCAGCGCCTCCTGCGTGATGCGGTACGCGGCGGCGCCGACCGCGGGCGGGACCTCGCCGGCGCGCACCGACAGGTCCACGTGTGCTCCGGCGAGCCGGGCGCTCTCCGCCAGGTCGGGCAGCCCGCCCAGGCCGGGCAGCGGGCCGCGGGCGTCGGGGACCCCGGCGGTGTCCTGCGCCCTGAGCACTTCGAGGGTGGTGCGCAGTTCGCCGCGTGCGGTGCGGCAGGTCTCGGCGATGTCGTCGAGGGCCCTGGCGACGGCCGTCCGGTCCAGGCGGTCGGGGTCGGCGGTCAGGACGTGCGCGGCGACCGAGGTCTGCACGCCGATGAGGGTGATGCTGTGCGCGAGCAGGTCGTGCAGGTCGCGGGCGACGCGCAAACGTTCCTCGGCGACGCGGCGCCGGGCCTCCTCCTCGCGGGTGCGCTCGGCGCGTTCGGCGCGCTCCACTATGGCGGCGACGTACTGGCGGTAGTAGCGCATGTCGATGCCGCAGAAGAGGATGGCGATCACCCAGCCGGAGATGCGGAGCAGTTCGAGTGCCTGGTGGGTGTCGACGGTGAGCATGATGCTCACGGACACGGTGAGGACCGCGACGCCGGTCACGATGGTGCGCAGGGGGCGGCCGGTGACGGCGAGGGTGTACAGGGCCACGTAGGAGGCGGGGCCCGCCGCGGTGTGGTTGTTGTCCATGGCGTGGTACGGCGCGACCGCGGCCACCACCGCCGCGAGCACCAGCAGCGGGTGGCGCCGCCGCCACACGACCGGGACGTGCGCGGCGGCCAGCAGCGTCCAGCCGAGGGCGTCCGGGCGGCGGTCCTCGTCGGTGAACAGCGCCAGGCAGACGGCGGCGACGAGGAGGACCGCGGCGAGCACGCTGTCGTTGCGGGTGCCGTGGGGGGCGGTGCGCGGGTCGCGGTTGACGGCGGCGATGATCCGCTCGCCGACGCGGGGGCGGGACGCTGCCTCGGTGGATGCCTGCACGCGCCCATACTCCGCGACGCGCGCGCCCCACCGGGAGGGGAGGGGCGCGCTCCGGTCGTCGGACACCTCAGACACCGACGGTCTCCCGCACACCGTCCGGCGAGGACGGTCCGGGGTCCCGGGACAGCCGGCCCGGCCACCACACCCGGCGGCGCAGGGCGACGCTCGCGCTGGTGACCAGGTAGGTGCGGACGAGGAAGGTGTCGAGCAGGACGCCGACCGCGATGACGAAGCCCAGCTCGACCAGCTGCACCATGGGCATGCTGGTGAGCACGGCGAAGGTGGCCGCGAGGACCAGCCCGGCCGAGGCGATGACGCCGCCGGTGGTGCGCAGCGCGGACAGCGCCGCCCGGGTGGGTTCGGCGCCGTGCAGGGCCTCCTCGCGCATCCGGTGCATCAGGAAGATGCCGTAGTCCACGCCGAGGGCGACGAGGAAGACGAAGGAGAGCAGGCCGAGCCCGGGGTCGGTGCCCTCGAAGCCGAAGAGGGGCTCGAAGACCAGGCCGCCGATGCCGAGGGCGGCGCCCCACACGGCGACGACGGCGGCGACCAGGATCAGCGGCGCGACCAGCGAGCGCAGCAGCACGGTGAGGATCAGCAGCACGGACAGCAGCACGAGCGGAACGACGACGACGGTGTCCCGCGCGTTGGTGTCCTCCAGGTCGGTCTGCTGGGCGCTGGGGCCGCCGACGTGGGAGCCGTCGAGCTTGTCGCGCAGCTCCTCGATGACGGCGGTCTCGGCGGCCGACTGGGGCGGGGCGGAGGCCAGTACGGTCAGCTCGGTCCAGCCGCCGCCGCTACGGCCGGTCCCGGCGCTCTCGACGCCCTTCGTGGCGCGGATCCCGGCGAGCGCGGCGCCGGCGCGGTCGGTGGGGCTGATGACGGTGATCGGCTGGGTGCCGGACTCCGGGAAGGCGTCGGCGAGGGTCTCCATGGCGGCGATCGCGTCGGGGCGGGTGGTGAAGGAGTCCTCCTGCTTGATGCCGCCGGGCAGGGCGTACGTGCCGAGCGCGAGCGCGCCGAGCAGGACGGCGCCGCCCACCAGGACGGTGCGGGGCCGGCGTTCGGCGGAGCTGCCCATCGCGGCCAGCAGCGACCTGCGGGCCTTGGGCGTGGTGCCGTAGCGGGGCACGAGCGGCCAGAAGACGCGGCGGCCGAGCAGGACGAGCAGTGCGGGCAGCAGGGTCAGCATGGCGGCCAGCGCGCACAGCACGCCGACGGTGCCCAGCGGGCCCATGCCCCGGCTGGAGTTGAGGTCGGCGGCGAGCAGGCACAGGAGCCCGGCGGCGACGGTGCCGGAGGAGGCGAGCACTGCGGGGCCGCAGCCGCGCAGGGCGGCGAGCATGGCGTCGTACGGGCGCTCGATGCGGCGCAGTTCCTCGCGGTAGCGGGAGACCAGCAGCAGCGCGTAGTCGGTGCCGACGCCGAAGACGAGGATCGTCATGATGCCGCTGCTCTGGCCGGATACGGAGGTGCCGAAGACCTGGCTGAGGCCGTAGGCGACGCCCATGGACAGATAGTCGGCCGTGCCGGCGACGGCGAGCGGGACGAGCCACAGGAAGGGGCTGCGGTAGATGAGGATCAGCAGCAGGGCGACCACGGACGCGGTGGTGTAGAGCAGGGGGCCGTCGAGGGAGTTGTAGACCTCGGCGGAGTCGGTGGCGAGCGCACCCGCGCCGCCGACCTCGACACGGAGCCCGTCGCCGCCGCGGGCGACGTCCCGCACGTCGTTGACGAGCGCGTCGCGGGCCTTTTCGTCCGTGCCGGGCTCGGTGGAGGCGACCGGGTACATGAGGGTGGTGCCGTCCTTGGACGGGATGCCCGCCGGACGGCCGGTGAGTTCGTGCGCGCCGGCGATCCCGGCGACCTGCTCGGCGGCGGTGGCCCGGTCGGCGGCGGTCAGCCCGCCGTCGCGGTGGTAGACGAGGACCAACTCGGTGGCCGCGCCGCCCGGCAGCCGTTCCTGGATCTCGGCGACCCGGGTCGAGTCGGCGCTCGCCGGCAGGTAGTCGACGGCCCGGTCCCGCTGCACGTCCCCGAGCTTCGCCGCGAACGGCGAGGCGATCGCCAGCACGGCGACCCACAGCCCGAGCACCAGCCACGGCACGGCCCGCCGCCGCCCCCCACCTGTCGTTGTGGCCCCCATCCGACGGGCCTCCCTCCCCTGGACGTCCGAACAGACCTCCAGCCTCCCGCCACCCGCACACCCCCACGTCGGCCGTGAGACCGACCCCGCGGCTACTGCCCGGGGTGACGTGGGGGGTTCGCTACTCCCCCGGGAGTACGACGGACGGCCGGTCCCGGCCGGGAAGGGGTGTCTTCACTCGGAGGCCCCCGGTGAAGGGGCGGGGCGAGAGGTCAGCTCAGTGGCGGTCGCCCACAGTGCGTTGAACGTCCTCACCTGCCCGTCGACCCGGCGGCCATCCGCATCGAGCCTGGTCTGAACGTTTCCCTCCTGCCGGTCCGGCTCGAACTCCAGATACAGTTCGCTGTCGAAGATCACGACGTCGCGGGCCACCACCGACCTCGGACTCGACCCCTCCGGAAGCGGCAGGGAAAGGAACCGCACGCTGATCCCCACGTCACGCTGGGCCTGGCAGAGTCTCGTGAACCGTCGCATGAAGTCCGGGTTGGTTCTCTCCTCCTCTTTGATCATGAAGAGCCTCCGGATCGTCACCCCACGAGCCCGCATGGCCTCCGCCTGGGCGTCCAGGTACGGTCCCGCCGAGTCGGTGTTCCAGAAGGGCTGGTCCACGGAGCTGCTCGTGGCGTCGATGGTGCGCCGCGCGCATTCGGTGAGCCTGATGAGCCACTCGTTGTTGTCCCGTGGCCAGTGGGCGGTCATGCCGGTCAGGTCGGTGACAACGGAGGCGAGACTCTCCACCTCGGACCGGGCGAAAGCCTTGACGATCTCCGGGCCCTGCTGCCCCACCCGGCTCAGGCTCTTGATCAGACGTCTCGCGTCGCTGGTGCTCATGCCGGCCTCATCCAGTTCGCTCAGCAGTCCGGCGGCCTCACTGAGCTGGGTGAACTGGACCCCGAGCTCCCGGCTGCGCTCGCGGTGCCCGGTTTCGACCGTGCCCAGCCGCTGCTCGAAGTCGATCATGTACTGCACGATGAGCGCGCACCCGCCTATGACGACGGAGACGGCGATCTGCCACAGCTCGTCGCCGGACTGGTTCAGCAGGTTGGTGAACAAATAGGCGCCCGTGCTCACGACGACCGTGACAAGAATCTTGAGCACGATGGGTGCGATCCGCACCCCTCCCGTGCCCGTCCCCGGTGTGCCCGGTGCTCCATGCATCTGTCTCTCCCCCCGTCAGGTGTCCACAGGATGGTGCCCGGTCAGCGCCGGCCCGGCACCTCGTTCGGCAAGTGGGCTGCCCGGAGGGTGAGTTGGTCGCGAATACGCTGCGCAAGGGCGTTCCACTGCCTGCTGAAGCCCGGTGTCTCCTCCAACTGGTTCCAGACCGTCTGCAGAGCGCGGTCGACGCGTGCCCGGGGCATCCACAGGTGCAGCACGTGGTCGACCAGCGGCCGCAGCACCCTCAGCACGGCCCGGTCGTCCGCGGCCGCGGTCGGCAGCCCGTCGAGCTTGTCCGCGACCGTGGTCAGGAGCCAGTCGTGCAACGCAAGGTCCTCACACAGCCCGACCGCCTCGCTGGGGGACAGACCGGACGGCAGCCGCAGTTCGAGAGTGCGGAGTCCGTCCTCGTCCTTGGTCAACAGGGAGAACGGCTCCTCGTCGGCGGTGGCCTGCACGGCGGTCCAGCGCAGGCGGGTGTCGGCAGCGGTGAGCGGGGGGTCGTGGTCCAGGATCCGGTTCTGCCGGGAGATGTGGGCCAGCACGCCCTCGGCGATCGAACCGACGTCCAGCCGGCCCGGGCGATGCCCCTGAAGAAAGCCTCGGACGACCGCCCTCTCGGGCAATCGCCCGAGAGGCACGAGAAGGCCGGGCCGGACCAGGTAGTACCCCCAGGCCTGCCGCCGATCGGCTCCGACGGCGGGGAGCGCGAAGGAGGCAGTGGACTGGATCACGCGGCCTTCGACGAGCGAGGCACGGCTCCTCACGGTGCCCACCACTCGGACACGCGCACCCGTGTCGGTGGGAAGCCGGCAGTCGACACCGGTCAGCACGTCCGGGGAGACCACGTGGCGGTTCGGGTGCCGGGAGATCCGGACCCGTTCGTCCGGGCGCAGACGTAGCAGCTCCACGGCGGCCCGCTCGTCCAGCGCGTCGCGGGTGGGCAGCAGACATGTGCGAACTTCGCCGCAGGCGACGAATGCATCCAGGTCATCGGCGGCCCGGCTCATGTCACAACCCGAGCGGAAAGACGTACGAGGTGCGGTCGGCGACCCCCGCTGGCACGGCGAAACCCTCCGCCTCGGCCCGTTCGGCCACCTGCCGGAGCGGCTCGTCCTCGACATGAACCTGGTCGAGGACCACACGTACGGCGTGTTCGACGGGCAGGAACCGGCGCGGGAGCACGCTGCAGGTGACGTACGCGGTGAAGGGCGCGGCTCGGGGGTTCAGGCGCAGCACGGGCGGCAGCATGTCCCAGTCCGCGGGGAACCCCCCGTCGTTCCAGGGAACCGGGGACAGCACGGCACGGCCGGCGTCACGGAGCAGACCGAGCCGGACCAGTTGCCAGACGGAGGCGAGGAAGGCGCAGGACCAGGTGCGTTCGTCCTCGGCCTCACTCCACAGCTCGATGTCCAGGAAGACGGAGTGACCGCGTGCACCGGTCTCACTCGGCGGCTGCCAGGCCGCTCCGGCGGTGTCCAGAGCCGCGGAGGAGCGCTGCGCGGGAGTACGTCTGCCGTTGCTGAGCCAGCCGGTGCGGCTGACGGGTGGCCGGAAGCCGCTGCTGCCGGGCGGGGGCGACTCCACAAGACGCCGCACGACGGACTCCGCGGGCCGGATGACCGTACCGGCGGCGTTGGGAGCGGTCGCACAGCCGGACTCGCGTGCCAGGTAGTCGATGGCAAGTCCGGCCTCGGCGGCCGCGTCGATGAGCGGCGGCAGGAGCTCGTCGGGGGTGGACAGCCGGGAGAAGTAGTCGTCGATCAGGAAGCAGGTGCTGATGCGCGGACGCGCGCCCGTGAGATGCGCGCCCACGTCGTTCCGGACCGCGTCCACCCATGGTCGTACGGTGTCGAAGTGTCGTCGGAGGCGATCGGGTCCCTCGAGGAAGTCCTCCATGTACAAATGGCCGATCTCCAGGGAGAGATGGGAGAACGGCAGGGACTCGGTACGCGGCTCGGCACTGGTCTCCCGGAAGACCGGGACGGACTTCTTCACCACTCTCCCCAAAGGGTGTCGTCGGTCAGCCGTTGCACGAGGCCGATCAAGGCGTCCAGGGTGGCTTGGTGGGCGATGCGGCGGACGAGCACGTCCTCGACGGTGATGAGGCGCTCCTGCCATTGAAGGACCGGTTCCAGCGGGATCGACGCCAGCACCCGGCTCTTGCCGACGCCCTGGTCCGAGGCGAGCGTCTCGAGCGCGCGGTCACACTGTCGCATCCACGCGTATTGCGACGGTGTCACGTGCGACCACGGGGGCGACTCCAGGTCGGGCACCGCGGCGCGGACGAATCGGATGGCGGCCCGCAGCACGTCCGGGTCATGCCCTCGGTCCGCTCCGGCCCGCACGATGCCGCGTGGCCCGAAGGCGAGTTCCGCGGCCGCCGACACGTGCTGACGCGTCCAGCGATGGAAGACAAGCCAACGCTGCTTCAGCCCGGCGAGCCCGCCACGGGGTGAGGTGGCCGCCAGCGCCAGTTCCACGGCGTAACTGCGTCCGGCACTCAGGTCCACGACGATGACGTCGAACTCACGGTTCAACCGCAGAATGAGGTCCACGCACCGGTGCAGGTGCTCCTCGCCGATGACGAATTCGCCACCGGAGCGGTCACCGGGCACGAGGACGAGACGGCCGGAGCCGGCGGACTGGTGGCGCAGGTCGAGGTGTTCGGTGCGGGACCAGACGTCGACGCGCAGCGGCTCACTGACCGCGCCTGCCAGATACGCGTGCAGACCGATCCCTTCCGCCACGGACCGGACATCGGGCAGGTCGAACACGGTCGCGGCGGTCGGCGATCCGAAGTCGAAGTCCAGGAAGCAGACGTTCGCTCCGTCCAGGGCATGGTGGTAGGCGAGATTGGCGCCGGTGACGGACCGGCCGGTCCCGCCCTTGTCCGAGGCGGCGAAGACAAGCATCCTCAACCCTCCCAGTCCGCGCTCCTGGCCCGGGCAAGAGTGTCCAACCGGGCCAGGACGTCCAGCGCCAGTGCGAGGGCCGTGCCGGGTTGCCGGTCGACCAGCGCACGGGCGCGGCGCAGATCCGCCTCGACGCCACTGATCCATTGCCCCTGCGAGGTCCGGGGGCCGGGTGCCGGGTGATCCTCCTGCTCCTTGCCCAGCAGGTGGGCGGCCTCACTGATCGCCTCCCTCGCCGGGACGGAAAGCTGAACACTGCGGATCGGTGGCTGCGCGTACAGGCCGTGTGCGGCAACCATGCACTCGGCGACACGTTCCGTGATGCTCCAGGACAGCTTCCTGGTTCGAGCCGGCGACTCGGGGTGGACGGCTTGCACATCGTCCCAGAGGCCGGCGCCTTCGCCCTGTTCGATGCGGCGGTTCCACACGTGGTCGAGGACGCTCTCGGCGAGCTTGAGCAGTCGTTCCTCGGACGCGGTGTTCGGAGACAGGGAACACAGTTGAACGGCACGCTTCAGCAACTGTGTCGAGAAGTCACTCATCACCCACGCCATGGCGGGCCCGAGCGCCTCACTGCCCAGCAGTCGCAAGGTCACCCCCGGGTTGTGCAGGCCGATCGCCGGGTCGTCGCGGCCGATGCCACCTGTGATCCGACCGCGCTCGGCCAGGCGCTCCATGACTCTGACCAGGCGTGACAGGTCGTGATCGGTGGTTCGCCGACGCATCATGTCGTGGACGACGATGGAGACGACCGTGAGGGAGAAGTACTCGGACTCCGACTGCGGAACGGTAGTGCGCCAGGGGATGTCCTCCAACGGCCAGGCCTCGTCTTCGAAACGGGCGACGGTCGACCAGTACTGCTGGGTTATCTCCCAGCGCAGCCGGATGCCGTCAGCCAACTTCTGTTGTTCGGGGTTGAGCAGGCCGAGGACAAGGGTGTGGTCGGACAACAGGTCGATGATGCCGTCGAGGGCGACGACCGTGGAGTGGAGGCAGGGCACGGGGTGGGCGATCCCCGGGGGCTGGACACCGACGGCATGCGCGGACTCCGGATCCAACGGGACCTGCGGGGCGCCCTGCACCACACCCCATGCCCATCCACACTCGAACATGCGGTTCGTGTTGCGCAGTTCGTCGCGGACGCCGGCGTCGAGACCAAGGGCGACACTCTCGGTGATCTGAGCGCGCAGGGACTTGAACCGGCGTTGGAAGCGCTCGACTACCTGCCGGTCGGAGTAGCGGTTCCGGCCCAGCAGTCGGCCGAGGGCACGGCCCTCGTCGGAGGAGATGTCGACCACATGGACGGTGAAGGAGCGCAGGAGGCCCACCAAGGCGGCGGTGAGCCGTGCGCCGGTGGCGCACTGTAGGTCGTCGATGCGGTCAAGGACGCCCTGGCGACCGGCCTTTCCCCGGTACACCTTGAGAAAGCCGAGGGTGGCCAGACATAAACTGACCGACATGGAGTAGGAGTCGACGATGTCGACCTCCCATTGCTTCTCCGTGAGTTCCCGCGCCGGGTCGACCGACGCGAACAGATGGCCTCCGCCGAAGGCGGGAGCCGACCCGCAGCGATGCCGCTCCATGAACTCGCTCAGCACCTCGATGAGTTTGACGGGAATGTCAGTGGCATCCCCCACATCGCGCAGCGCCGCTGTCACATCCGGTTGCGTGGTGTCCGGAGCATCGAGGCGGAACGCCGCTATCTCCGTGGCGGGGTAGAGAAGGCAGAGCAGTCGCTCGGCGTCCGACACGCTGCTGTGCCCACCGGGTTCGTCCCAGGACCACACCCCCTCGTGGAAGGAATGGCGGGCCAGCGCCTGCCACATGCTCAGCAAATGCTGCCGCGGCTTGATCCGCACCCGTCTCCCCCTTGTCGGCCACGCCTTCTGGAACAGCCTTTCGAGACCTACCCGCTTACCGGAAACCGCAAGCGAGGATGATGGAGGTGTAGCCAGGACGCACTTCCCCCGGCTCACCGATCCGGTAGGTGCGCACGGAGTCGGTGGTCCGCTTGATGCTGGCGCTGATATCGGCCTGGCTGACATTGCAGGCGGGAAACCACGTGTCTCCCACCCAGTAGCCGTGGCTGTGCTCCATGAAGGCGGCTGCGAAAGGCGCCCCTGGGGTGAGCATCTCCAGGAAGTTCTTGACCGCACGGTGGAACTCGTCGGTGGAGGTGGAGAAGGACTCGGCGACGAAGAACATCGTTCCGGTCCGCCACCTGCCCCGCCGGTCGCCGGGCTGCAGTATGTCGCCCTGCGCGACCTGCGCGACCTCGCTCAACCGCGCCCAGGGCCCACCGGGAATCGCGGCGTAGGCGTCGTCCAGGCACAGCTTCCGCCAGAAATTCTCCCACCCGTCGTCGTGGCCGGCGATCTGCTGGCGCAGGTACTCCAGATTGGACTTCGAGCGGTCCAGCAGCGTTATCCGGTCGCACCAGGGGAGCATCGACAGGGCCGGGTAGAGATTGGCTCCGGCACCCACATCGATCCCATGCACCGACTGGCCGGGCAGCTCACGGAAATGATCACCGAAGTGCGTACGCACGAGCGACATGATCGCCTCGTCGACGGACAGCACTCTGCTGTAGTTCTTCTCGACGTACAGCGCCGGGTTGAAGTCGTCCCACTGCGCGTCCGCGTTCAACTGTGGCTGCTCATCAGGTGATCCCAAAGGCATGCCCCACGGTACCAATACGGTCACTCCCCAACTTCTTCTCGCCCGATTCGCTTCGGCGAAAGGACGTATGAGGGGCGCACGGCGGCACGTCGTTGCCGGACACCCGATCCAGGGACTTGAACGGTGGCAGGCACCGGGCAATTCTGGTTCGATGTCAGCACCGCACCCTCCGTCCGTCCGGGTACGCCCAGTCGTCGGGCACGACATGCCCGACCTGCTCCGCGTGGACCGGGAGGCCTTTCCCGACGACCCGATGCCGTACTCGGTCCTGCGCCAGTTCGTGGACATGTTCGCAGAACATCTGCTGGTGGCTGAAGACGGCGACGGCCAGCTGTGCGCCTATCTGCTGGCCACACCGCCGAACCGGGGGCAGAGCTGGATCTTCAGTCTGGGGGTGGCACCCGGCATGCGCAGACACGGGCTGGCCCGCGAGCTGATGCGGGCATCACTGAAGAACCTGCATGCCGAGGGCGCTGCCACTGTCCTGCTCTGGGTGGAGCCGAACAACAAGCCGGCCGCGGCACTCTACGAATCCTTCGGTTTCGTGCCCGACCCTCATGGGCCTCGCCAGGACCACTTCGGTCCCGGTGCCGACCGGATCCGCATGACTCTTCGCCTGCGTCTCCCGACGACCCCGTAGACGCACCCGTCTTGAGGGGCCCGGGCCATCGAGCGGCCCTCGGTCAGGACGGCGTCCCCGCCGAGTCCAGCAGGCGCGTCACGTCCTCCGAGCAGATGGTCAGGGCCGCGCCCACGGTGGCCAGGGCGTCGCGTTCCGCGGGGGTGTAGGGGCCGTCGGCCAGGGCGATGCGGGCGCCCTGGAGGAGGATCGACTCTCGGCCGACGGCGGCGAGGTGCGGGGCCAGCGGGTCCAGGGCCTCGTGCAGTTCTATCGCCAGGCCCGGCACGCAGGGTTCGCCGTGGACCCGGCCGGTGTCCGCCTCCAGCGCCTCGACGAGCGCGTTCAGCTGGTCCTCGGTGCAGTCCTCGAAGCCGGCCGCGCGCACCGCGACGGCGGCGGTCTCCAGCGAGGTGCGGGAGCAGGTGCCGCCCGCGGTCAGGACGGCGAGGGCGACGGTGTGGACGGCGTCGCGGAGCATCGCGGAGAAGCGGGTGGTGGTCGGGTGGTCGAGGACGTCGGTGCCGTAGTGGCGGCGGCAGGCCGCGCACTCGACGGCCGGCGCGGATTCGCCGCGCGGCAGCAAGGGCACGCCGAGCACGGTGAAGCGGCGGTGGCCGGTGAGCCGGGTGTAGTTGCGGTCGCCGCCGCAGCCGGGGCAGAAGAACTCGCCGTCGCCGGCGGGTGTCCACGCGGTGCGGGTGCCCAGGATGCGTGGCAGCCGGGCAGCTCGGCTGGTTCGTCCCCGTCCAGGCAGCACGTCGCACCTCCATAACGGCGCGACAGCATCGTCGCGCTGGCGTGATGTTAGCCACATCAGCGACGTGGAGTCAGTACCCAGGACGAGACCTTTCCGTGACCATCACAGATATATGGCCGGTATATGACGGGGCCCCGCCCGCCGATTTCCGGCGAGCGGGGCCCCAAACCACCGATTCGGCTGGTCAGCGAGCCGCGCGGTTGACGGCGGAGACGACGGCCTTCAGCGAGGCGCGCGTGGTGTTCGCGTCGATTCCGATGCCCCACAGCACCTTGTCGCCGATGGCGCACTCGATGTAGGAGGCGGCCTGCGCGGAGGCGCCCTCGCTCATCGTGTGCTCCTGGTAGTCCAGCAGCCGTACGTCGATGCCGACGCCCTGCAGCGCGTGGAAGAACGCCGAGATCGGGCCGTTGCCGGTGCCGACCAGGGTGGTCTCCGCGCCGTCGACCGTGGCGTCCACGGTGAGGGTGTCGACGCCGTCGCGGTCGGTCGTGGTCTGCCCGTTGGCCACCTGGATGCGGCCCCAGGGGTTGTCCGGGTTGGGCAGGTACTCGTCCTGGAAGACGTCCCAGATCGCGGTCGGCGTGATCTCGCCACCCTCGGCGTCCGTCTTGGCCTGGATGAGCTTCGAGAACTCGATCTGCATCCGGCGCGGCAGGTCCAGGCTGTGGTCGTTCTTCAGGACGTAGGCGATGCCGCCCTTGCCGGACTGCGAGTTGACGCGGATGACCGCCTCGTAGGAGCGGCCGACGTCCTTGGGGTCGATCGGCAGGTACGGGACGGCCCACTCGATGTCGTCGACGGTGACCCCGCGAGCGGCCGCGTCGGCCTCCATCGCGTCGAAGCCCTTCTTGATGGCGTCCTGGTGGGAGCCGGAGAAGGACGTGTAGACCAGGTCGCCCACGTACGGGTGGCGCGGGTGGACCTCCATCTGGTTGCAGTACTCCCACGTGCGACGGATCTCGTCGATGTTGGAGAAGTCGATCTGCGGGTCGACCCCCTGGGAGAACAGGTTCATGCCCAGGGTGACCAGGTCGACGTTGCCGGTGCGCTCGCCCTGACCGAACAGGCAGCCCTCGATGCGGTCGGCGCCGGCCATCAGCGCCAGCTCGGCCGCCGCCACCGCCGTACCGCGGTCGTTGTGCGGGTGGACGGAGAGCACGACGTGCTCGCGGCGGGACAGGTTGCGGCCCATCCACTCGAAGCGGTCGGCGTGTGTGGACGGCGTGGAACGCTCCACCGTGGCGGGCAGGTTGAGGATGATCTCGCGGCCGGGACCGGGCTGGTAGGTGTCCATCACCGCCTCGCAGACCTCCAGGGCGAAGTCCAGCTCGGTGTCGGTGAAGATCTCGGGGCTGTACTGGTACCCGAACTCCGTTTCGGGGCCCAGCAGTTTCTCGGCGTACTCCATGACCAGGCGGGTGCCGTCGACGGCGATCTGCTTGATGTCGTCCCTGGAGCCGCGGAAGACGACCCGGCGGAAGACCGGTGCGGTCGCGTTGTACAGGTGGACGGTGGCCCGCCTGGCGCCCTTCAGGGACTCCACCGTGCGCTCGATCAGGTCCTCGCGGGCCTGGGTCAGCACGGAGATGGTGACGTCGTCCGGGATGGCGTCCGGGTCCTCGACGATGGAGCGTACGAAGTCGAAGTCGGTCTGGCCGGAGGCCGGGAAGCCGACCTCGATCTCCTTGTAGCCCATCTTGACCAGCAGATCGAACATGGCGCGCTTGCGGACCGGCGACATGGGGTCGATCAGGGCCTGGTTGCCGTCGCGCAGGTCGGTGGAGAGCCAGCGGGGGGCGGTGGTGATCCGCCGGTTCGGCCAGGTGCGGTCGGCGATGTCGACCTGGTCGTAGCCGCGGTACTTGGTGGTCGGCATGGGGCTGGGCTGCTGGCGGTTGGCCATGATGGCGTGGGCTCCTCGTGATGTCCGCGGTGTCAGCGGGTGACGGCGGTGTCGGCGACGTCCGCGTGTCCGGAAGGACGGCCGACGGCACCACCAAGCTCCGCGGGGAGGGAGTCGGCCTCTACAGGCCCTCGCCGCGGCAGCTAAGGAGAAGCAGCCCGAATCGCATGATGCCCAGCACCTTAGCCGAGTCACGCGGGTCACGCGGGTCCGTATCAGTATGCGGGACCGGGGCGGGAAAGCGGACAAAGAGTGCCGTATACCACTCCCGGCCGGACCGCGGCGGCACCTTCGCACCCCTGTGCACCGATCGTGGTTGCAGGTAGTGACAGCGTGGTCACACAGTGCGAAAGTGCCGGACATGACTGCATACGGGGGCTTCCAGCCCGTCTTCTGCACCATCGTGCCGCCCCACGTCCTCGACCGGCTCTCCCAGAACGCGGACCCCGTGCTCGCCGGCCCCGCCCGGCGCACCCTCCAGCGCGACGCCCTGGAGCGCACCCGCCGCGGTCTGACCACGGTCATCGGCGCCCCCGCCGTGGCCCCCCGCGCGGGCGCCGCGCCCGAGCAGCCGCAGCGCACGATCTACGACGCCCGGCACGGCACCGACCTGCCGGGCCGCGAGGTGCGCGGCGAGGGCGACGAACCCGGCCAGGACGCCACGGTGAACCGGGCCTACGCGGGGCTGGGCGCCACCTTCGAGCACTACCTGAAGGTCTACCGGCGCAACTCCATCGACGGCGCGGGACTGCCCCTGAACGCCACCGTCCACTACGACCGCGAGTACAACAACGCGTTCTGGAACGGCGAGCAGATGGTCTTCGGCGACGGGGACGGGGAGATCTTCCTCGACTTCACCGTGGCCCTGGACGTGATCGGCCACGAGCTGACCCACGGCGTCACCCAGCACACCGCCAACCTGACCTACTACGGCCAGCCCGGCGCCCTCAACGAGTCGGTCTCCGACGTCTTCGGCTCCCTCATCAAGCAGTACTCGCAGGGCCAGACCGCCGCCGAGGCCGACTGGCTGATCGGCGCCGGGCTGCTCGCCCCGCGCGTGACGGGCGAGGCGCTGCGCTCCATGAAGGCGCCGGGCACGGCGTACGACGACGACGTGCTGGGCAAGGACCCGCAGCCGGCGACGAT
Source organism: Streptomyces sp. NPDC093065 (assembly GCF_044754585.1). NCBI lineage: Bacteria > Bacillati > Actinomycetota > Actinomycetes > Kitasatosporales > Streptomycetaceae > Streptomyces > Streptomyces sp. NPDC093065. Next base: position 102,184 of record NZ_JBIVPJ010000001.1, read on the forward strand.
GGACGACTTCGTGCGCACCGGCCGCGACAACGGCGGCGTGCACATCAACTCCGGCATCCCCAACCACGCCTTCTACCTCCTCGCCACCGAGCTCGGCGGGCACGCCTGGGAGCGGGCCGGGCAGATCTGGTACGACGTGCTGACCGGCGGCGAGCTGGCCGCGGACGCGCTGTTCGCGGACTTCGCGACGCTGACGGTGAAGGCCGCCCGGGAGCGGTACGGCGACGGGGACGAGCTGGAGGCGGTGCGCAAGGCCTGGGAGCAGGTCGGGGTGCGGACGCTGTAGTTCCGTACTAGACACGGGTCCATGCGGATTCAGGTGAGGCGCACAGGAGGCTTCGCGGGCATCGAACGCCACGCGGAGGTCGACACGGCGGGACGCCCCGACGCGGACGAGTGGCACGCCCTGGCCGAGCGGGCGGTCGCCGACGGCCGGACCACCCCGCCGGTCGGTGTGCCGGACGGGTTCAGCTACCAGCTCACCGTGGACGGGAACACGGTGTACGCCGCCGATCCCCGGCTGACGGACGAGCAGCGCGCGCTGATCTCGCGGGTGCTGAAGGAGGGCGCGTAACAGCGGTCATGCGCACGGGCGTTGACTTCCCTTACCACCGGTACGGATGATCCGCGCATGGCGACTGACGCGATGCCGGCGCACCCGATGCCGCGGTTCCCGGAGGGCTTCCTGTGGGGCGTGTCCACGTCCGCGCACCAGATCGAGGGCGCGGCCGGGCTGCGGGGGCCGTCCGTGTGGGACGCCTTCACGGCCGGACCCGGGCGGGTGAAGGACGGCTCGACGGCGGCGGTGGCCTGCGACCACTACCACCGCTACCGCGAGGACGTGGCGCTGCTCGCCGGCCTGGGCGTGGACGCGTACCGCTTCTCGGTCTCCTGGCCCCGGGTGGACTCCCCCGGCGGCCTCGACTTCTACGACCGCCTGGTGGACGAGCTGTGCGCGGCGGGCGTGCGGCCGGTGCCGACCCTCTTCCACTGGGACCTGCCGGCGGGCCTGGACTGGCTGGAGCGGGACACGGCGGCCCGGTTCGCCGAGTACGTGTCGGTCGTCGCGGGGCGCCTCGGCGACCGGGTCGGCAAGTGGATCACCCTCAACGAGCCCGCCGAGCACACCCTGCTCGGCCACGCCCTGGGCGTCCACGCCCCCGGCCGGGAGCTGCTGTTCGACGCGCTGCCGGTGGCTCACCACCAGCTCCTCGCGCACGGGCTCGCGGTACGGGCCCTGCGGGCGGCCGGCGCGGAAGACATCGGCATCGCCAACTCGCACGGCCCGACCTGGCCCGCCTCGGACGACGCCGCCGACCGGGAGGCGGCCCGGTTCTACGACCTCCTGCTGAACCGCATGTTCGCCGACCCCGTCCTGACCGGGCGGTACCCGGAGGGCATCGGTGAGCTGATGCCCGGCTCCGCCGAACGGGTCGACGCCGATCTGAAGATCATCGGGGAGCCGCTGGACTGGTACGGCGTGAACTACTACGCGCCGACGCGGGTGGGCGCCCCGCAGGGCGCGGAGATCGAGTTCGGCGGAGTGACGCTCCCGGCCGAACTGCCCTTCTCGGTGCGCGAGATCGAGGGCCGGCCGCTGACCGACTTCGGCTGGCCCGTGGTCCCGGAGGGGCTGACGGAGCTGCTCACCGGCTTCCGCGACCGCTACGGCGAACGGCTCCCGCCGGTCGTGATCACGGAGAACGGCTGCTCCTACGAGGGTCTCGACGACCGGGACCGCATCGCCTACCTCGACGGCCACGTGCGCGCCCTGCACCGGGCGATGGAAGCGGGCGTCGACGTGCGCGGCTACTTCGTGTGGTCGCTCCTCGACAACTTCGAGTGGGCCGAGGGGTACGCCCGCCGCTTCGGGCTGGTCCACGTGGACTTCACGACGCTCGAACGCACGCCCAAGGCGTCGTACGGCTGGTACCGGGACCTGGTGCGCCACGGACGGTGAGCGACGGAGGTGCGCCACGGACGGTGAGCGACGGGCGACGGCGCGGGTACCGGTCGGATAAACGACTCGGTGCTGTCGGCGGGGAGTCGTACGCTGGAGACAGCAGACACACCCGTCACGCGGCGCACGCCGCAGAGGAGGACGAGCAGGCCTAGAGCGCCGGCCCATGACTCAGACACCCTCAGCCCAGAGCCCCGCGCAGGGGCAGGCGAGAGCACAGATCACCGTCCCCGCCCAGCACCCGATGGTGACCGTACTGGGCTCCGGGGATTCCCTCCTGCGCGTGATCGAGAAGGCCTTCCCGGCGGCCGACATCCATGTCCGGGGCAACGAGATCAGCGCGGTCGGCGACACCCATGAGGTCGCCCTCGTGCAGCGCGTGTTCGACGAGATGATGCTGGTGCTGCGCACGGGGCAGCCGATGACGGAGGACGCAGTGGAACGCTCGATCGCCATGCTCAAGGCGAGCGAGAACGGGGAGAGCGACGGCCAGGAGACCCCGGCCGAGGTGCTCACGCAGAACATCCTGTCCTCGCGCGGCCGCACGATCCGGCCCAAGACGCTGAACCAGAAGCGGTACGTCGACGCGATCGACAAGCACACCATCGTCTTCGGCATCGGCCCCGCGGGCACCGGCAAGACCTACCTGGCGATGGCCAAGGCGGTGCAGGCCCTGCAGTCCAAGCAGGTCAACCGCATCATCCTGACCCGTCCGGCGGTCGAGGCCGGCGAGCGCCTCGGCTTCCTGCCGGGCACGCTGTACGAGAAGATCGACCCGTATCTGCGCCCGCTGTACGACGCGCTGCACGACATGCTCGACCCGGACTCGATCCCGCGCCTGATGGCGGCGGGGACGATCGAGGTCGCGCCGCTGGCGTACATGCGCGGCCGGACGCTGAACGACGCGTTCATCATCCTGGACGAGGCCCAGAACACCAGCCCCGAGCAGATGAAGATGTTCCTCACCCGCCTCGGCTTCGACTCGAAGATCGTGATCACGGGTGACGTCACCCAGGTCGACCTGCCCGGCGGCACGAAGTCGGGTCTGCGGCAGGTGCAGGAGATCCTGGAGGGCGTCGAGGACGTGCACTTCTCCCGGCTCACGTCCCAGGACGTGGTCCGGCACAAGCTGGTGGGCCGTATCGTCGACGCCTACGAGCAGTACGACAGCAGGAACGGCACCGAGAACGGCGGCCACAACGGCGGCCGGACACCGAGACACGGTGCCAAGACCAAGGGGAAGTAGACCAGCACGACCATGTCGATCGACGTCAACAACGAGTCCGGAACCGAGGTCGACGAGCAGGCGATCCTCGACATCGCCCGCTACGCCCTCGCGCGGATGCGCATCCACCCGCTCTCCGAGCTCTCGGTGATCGTCGTGGACGCCGGCGCCATGGAGCAGCTGCACATCCAGTGGATGGACCTGCCGGGGCCCACCGACGTGATGTCCTTCCCGATGGACGAGCTGCGTCCGCCGTCCAAGGACGAGGAGGAGGCCCCGCAGGGGCTGCTCGGCGACATCGTGCTCTGCCCGGAGGTCGCCGCCAGGCAGGGCACCGAGGCGCCGACGCAGCACTCCATGGACGAGGAGCTCCAGCTCCTTACCGTCCACGGGGTGCTGCACCTGCTCGGGTACGACCACGAGGAGCCGGACGAGAAGGCCGAGATGTTCGGTCTGCAGGCCGCCATCGTGGACGGCTGGCGTGCGGAGCGGGGCCTGACCGGCCCGTCCCCGGCCCCGACGGTCTCATGAGCCTCCCGCTCGTCGCCGGCGCCGTCGCCCTGGTGGTGGTCGCCTGGCTGGCCGCGTGCGCGGAGGCGGGACTCGCGAGGGTCTCCAGCTTCCGCGCCGAGGAGGCGGTACGGTCCGGGCGCCGGGGCGGCGAGAAGCTCGCCCAGGTCGCCGCCGACCCGACGCGCTACCTCAACGTGGCGCTGCTGGTCCGCGTCGCCTGCGAGATGGCGGCCGCCGCGCTGGTCACGTACGCCTGCCTGAGACAGTTCGACGGCACCGGCGAGGCGCTGATCATCGCCATCGCGGTGATGGTGCTGCTCTCCTACGTCGCCGTCGGGGTCTCCCCGCGCACCATCGGGCGTCAGCACCCGCTGAACACGGCGACCGCGGCGGCGTACGTGCTGCTGCCGCTGGCCCGGATCATGGGCCCGATCCCGTCGCTGCTGATCCTCATCGGCAACGCGCTCACCCCCGGCAAGGGCTTCCGCCGCGGCCCCTTCGCCTCGGAGGCGGAGCTGCGGGCGCTGGTGGACTACGCCGAGGCTGAGTCGCTGATCGAGGCCGAGGAGCGCCGCATGGTGCACTCGGTGTTCGAGCTGGGCGACACCCTCGTGCGGGAGGTCATGGTGCCGCGCACCGACCTCGTCGTCATCGAGCGCTACAAGACCATCCGGCAGGCCCTCACCCTCGCCCTGCGCTCCGGTTTCTCCCGGATACCGGTGACCGGCGACAGCGAGGACGACATCGTCGGCATCGTGTACCTGAAGGACCTGGTCCGCCGGACGCACATCAGCCGGGACGCGGAGAGCGACCTGGTCTCCACCGCGATGCGCCCGGCGTCGTTCGTGCCGGACACCAAGAACGCCGGTGACCTGCTGCGCGAGATGCAGAAGGAACGCAACCACGTCGCCGTCGTCATCGACGAGTACGGCGGTACGGCCGGCATCGTCACCATCGAGGACATCCTGGAGGAGATCGTCGGCGAGATCACCGACGAGTACGACCGGGAGCTGCCGCCGGTGGAGGAGCTGGGCGGGGACCGTTTCCGGGTGACCGCCCGCCTGGACATCACCGACCTGGGTGACCTGTACGGCCTGGACGAGTACGACGACGAGGACGTGGAGACGGTCGGCGGGCTGCTGGCGAAGGCGCTGGGCCGGGTCCCGATCGCCGGTGCCTCGTCCGTCGTCGAGCTGCCCGACGGCCGTGAGCTGCGGCTGACGGCGGAGGCCGCCGCGGGCCGCCGGAACAAGATCGTGACGGTGCTGGTGGAGCCGGTGGCCGCGGCGAAACCGGCCGAGGAGGCCGTGTCCGAATGACCCCCGGGGAACTGCGCGACTTCTGCCTGTCCTTCAACGCCGTGGTGGAGGACTTCCCCTTCAATCCGGAGACCTCGGTCTTCAAGGTGCTGGGGAAGATGTTCGCGCTCACCTCGCTGGACGGGCGCCCGCTCACCGTCAACCTCAAGTGCGACCCGGACGACGCGATCCGGCTGCGCGGCGAACACCCGGGGCTGATCGTCCCCGGGTGGCACATGAACAAGCGGCACTGGAACACGGTGACGGTGGCCGGCGGACCCGATGGCCGGCTCCCGGACCGTGTCGTCCGGGAGCTCGTCGAGGACTCGTACGACCTGGTGGTCGCCGGTCTACCGCGTGCCGACCGTCTCCGCCTCGACCGTCCCTGAGCCCGTGGTCCGGCCGGTCCGCAGTCCGGCCGCGACGAGCACCGCCGCCGCCGGCACGATCACCGCGTCCCGGACCGGCACCGTGTGGACGTGATGTACAACGACGCGGCGGCGATGGTGCCGGGCATGCGGCCCGAGACGGCGTGGAACTGCAGGTGCCGGCGGACCTGAAGGCGGCCGGTACCGCGTTCGCGGCGCTGTGGGAGGAGCGGGACATCGAGGACGCGGGGCAGATCCGCAAGGAGCTGGACCGTCCGCCGGCCGGCCTGCTCAGCCCGGAGTCGACGGCGCTCCAGGTCCCCGCACGTCCCGACCTGACCATCGTGCTGCACACGCCGCTGCACACGCCGCTGGACGGGGCGAACACCGCGGCGAAGCCGGAGTGGCCAGCCTCGCCTGAGGGGCGGTGCGGGGCGATGTACCCGGTGGCGGGGTGAGAGCGGCCGGTGACGGGGCGAGCGGGCCGGGGCCCGGCGGGGCTACGTATGCTCACCCCATGACCACCGAGACTCCCGACCTCGACCCCGAGGACCGCAAGATCGTCACCCTGGCCCGCTCCGCCCGCGCCCGCAACGGTGTGCCCGAGGGCGCGGCCGTACGCGACGAGACCGGCCGCACCTACGTCGCCGGCACGGTCGCCCTGGACTCCCTGGAGCTCAGCGCCCTGCGCACGGCGGTGGCGATGGCGGTGGCGTCCGGCGCGAAGTCGCTGGAGGCGGCGGCGGTGGTGACCGAGTCGGAGTCGGCGTCGGAGGAGGACCGGGCGGCGGTACGCGATCTGGGCGGCCCGCAGACGCCGGTCCTGGTGGCCGCGCCCGACGGGACGGTGCGGGCCGCGGTGAGCGCGGGCTGACGGTCGCGGGCCCGGCGGGCGACCGTGGTACGGCGGGGCTTCGGGGATCAGGGACAATGGGCGCCATGAGCGTTCGTACCCAGTCATCCGAAGAACCGGCCGAGGCTGTTCACCGGGCCGGCTTCGCCTGCTTCGTGGGCCGTCCCAACGCGGGCAAGTCCACCCTCACGAACGCTCTGGTCGGGCAGAAGGTGGCGATCACGTCCAACCGTCCGCAGACCACGCGGCACACCGTGCGGGGCATCGTGCACCGCGAGGACGCCCAGCTGATCCTGGTGGACACCCCGGGGCTGCACAAGCCGCGCACGCTGCTGGGCGAGCGGCTGAACGACGTGGTGCGCACCACGTGGGCCGAGGTGGACGTCATCGGCTTCTGCCTGCCGGCCAACGAGAAGCTGGGCCCCGGCGACCGGTTCATCGCGAAGGAACTGGCGGGGATCAAGAAGACGCCGAAGGTCGCGATCGTCACCAAGACCGACCTGGTGGACTCCAAGGCCCTGGCCGAGCAGCTGATCGCCGTCGACCAGCTGGGCAAGGAGCTGGGGATCACCTGGGCGGAGATCGTCCCGGTGTCCGCCACGGCGAACCAGCAGGTGGACCTGCTCGCCGACCTGCTCGCCCCGCTGCTGCCCGAGGGTCCCGCGCTGTATCCCGAGGGCGACCTGACCGACGAGCCGGAGCAGGTCATGGTCGCGGAGCTGATCCGCGAGGCGGCACTGGAGGGCGTACGGGACGAGCTGCCGCACTCCATCGCGGTGGTCGTGGAGGAGATGCTCCCGCGCGAGGACCGCCCCGCGGACAAGCCCCTGCTGGACATCCACGCCAACGTCTACATCGAGCGCCCCAGCCAGAAGGGCATCATCATCGGCCCCAAGGGCAAGCGCCTGAAGGACGTCGGCATCAAGTCCCGCAAGCAGATCGAGGCGCTGCTCGGCACGCCGGTCTTCCTGGATCTGCATGTGAAGGTGGCGAAGGACTGGCAGCGCGACCCCAAGCAGCTCCGACGGCTCGGGTTCTGACCCCGCCCGGGACGCCGCCACGCGGCGGCAGCCGCACATCGATACAGCCTGGACCTGCATGTGAAGGTGGCGAAGGACTGGCAACGCGACCCCAAGCAGCTCCGACGGCTCGGGTTCTGACCCCGCCCGGGACGCCGCCACGCGGCGGCAGCCGCACATCGATACAGCCTGGACCTGCATG
>NZ_JBIVPJ010000001.1:109719-238434 GCF_044754585.1 Streptomyces sp. NPDC093065
CACGCGGCGGCAGCCGCACATCGATACAGCCTGGACCTGCACGTGAAGGTGGCGAAGGACTGGCAACGCGACCCCAAGCAGCTCCGACGGCTCGGATTCTGACCCCGCCCGGGACGCCGCCACGCGGCGGCAGCCGCACATCGATACAGCCTGGACCTGCACGTGAAGGTGGCGAAGGACTGGCAACGCGACCCCAAGCAGCTCCGACGGCTCGGGTTCCGAGGCGCCGGGGCCGCTGTCGCGGTCAGGGCGTCGGGCGGCGGAAGCCGATGGTCGGGACCGCGCGGCGCAGGGGCCAGGAGCCGGGCTGGGCGTCGGGGACCAGGCCGGCCAGGAAGGCGTAGCGGCGCAGGGCCGTCGGGTCCTGGCCCTCGACGGACTGGACCTTGCGCCACCAGGTGGCGATCTCGCACCAGCCGGGCGCCGACAGCGAGCCGCCGAACTCCTGCACGGAGAGCGCGGCGGTCAGGCCGGCGAAGGCCAGGCGGTCGGCCAGCGGCCAGCCGGCCAGGGTGCCGGTGACGAAGCCGGCCACGAAGACGTCCCCCGCGCCGGTCGGATCCAGGGCCTCCACCTCGATGGCCGGGACCTCGGCGCTCTCCCCCGTGCGCCGGTCCACCGCGTAGGCGCCGTCCGCGCCGAGGGTGACCACCGCCAGCGGCACGTGCTCGGTCAGGGCGTGCGCGGCTGCGCGGGGGCAGGCGGCGCCGGTGTAGCGCATGGCCTCCTCCGCGTTCGGCAGGAAGGCCTCGCAGTGCGCGAGGTCGGGCAGTCCGGCCAGGTCCCAGGCGCCGGTGTCGTCCCAGCCGACGTCGGCGAAGACGCGGGTGCCGCGGGCGGCGGCCTGGGCGATCCAGGGGGCGCGGACGCCGGGCGTGAGGGCTGCGACGGCGGCACGGGCGCGGGGCGGGCAGTCGGGCGACGGCTCCTCGGGCGGCGGCTCGTGGCCGTGGGAGACCATCGTGCGCTCCCCCTCGTACGCCATCGACACCGTCACCGGCGAGTGCCAGCCGGGCACGGTGCGGGACGGGGTCAGATCGATGCCCTCGCCCTGGGAGAGGGCGTGCCAGCAGTAGTCGCCGTAGTGGTCGTCGCCGAACGCGGCGGCCAGCGAGGTGCGCAGGCCGAGGCGGGCCAGCGCGGTCGCCATGTTCGCCACGCCGCCGGGGCTCGACCCCATGCCGCGGGCCCAGGACTCGGTGCCGCGCACCGGGGCGGAGTCGAGGCCGGTGAAGACGACGTCGAGGAAGACGGTACCCGTCAGGTACACGTCCCAGGGCGGGTCCTGCGGGGCGCGCAGGGCGGCGAGGGGATCGACCTCGGGCCGTCGGTGCGATCCCTCGCCCTGGCTGTGGCGGTGCGTCCTCTCGTCGGCCGGCACGACTGGCATGGCGGGCACGTCGGACGCCGTCGGCACGGGCGGGGTGGACACGGACGCGGTGGACGACTCGGTGGACACAGTGGACACGGTGGAGGCTGTCACGGTGCGCTCCCTGGCATGGTGCGGATCAGGCCAGTGTGCACCACACCGCCGACAACCCGGCGCAGGAAGCGGGACCGTCCGTCACCAGCGCGGCACGGACGGGGTGACCCACGCGGGGTCGGCGACCCGCATCGCGGCCGCGTCGTCGCGGTCGCGCAGGGCGCCGTCGTCGTCGAGCCAGCGCCGGTGCAGGAACGCCAGCCGGTCGCGGTCGAGTTCGACGCCGAGGCCGGGGGCGTCGGAGACGGTGACGCGGCCGCCGTCGAAGGTGAGGCGTTCGGTGAGCACGTCCTCGGACTGCCAGGGGTAGTGCGAGTCGCAGGCGTGGTGGAGGTTCGGGACGGTGGCCGCCACGTGGGTCATGGCGGCGAGGCTGATGCCGAGGTGGGTGTTGGAGTGCATGGAGACGCCGACCCCGAAGGTGCGGCAGACGGCGGCGAGTTGCTGGGTGTTGCGCAGCCCGCCCCAGTAGTGGTGGTCGGAGAGCACGACCTGGACGGCGTCCCTGGTGAACGCCTCGGGTATCTCGGCGAACGTCGTCACGCACATGTTGGTGGCGAGCGGCACCCCGGTCCGCGCGGCGACCTCGGCCATCGCGGGCGTGCCGAGGGCGGGGTCCTCCAGGTACTCCAGGACGTCCCCGAGTTCCGCGGCGACCTTGAGCGAGGTCTCCACGGACCAGGCGCCGTTGGGGTCCAGGCGCAGCGGGTGGCCGGGGAAGGCCGCGGCGAGGGCCCTGACTGCGGCGATCTCCTCGTCGGGCGGGAAGACGCCGCCCTTGAGCTTGAACGAGGTGAAGCCGTACCGCTCGGTGAAGGCGCGGGCCTGCTCGACCACGCCGGCCGGGTCGACGGCGGCGCCCCAGTCGTCCTTCTCGCAGGCGACGCCCTCGGGGTGGCCGGCCCACTTGTAGAAGAGGTAGGCGCTGTACTCGACGGCGTCACGGACCTTGCCGCCGAGCAGCGCGTGCACGGGCAGGCCGAGCGCCTTGCCGAGGGCGTCGAGGCAGGCGACCTCGAAGCCGGACAGGACGGACAGGCGCAGCTTGTCGGCGGTCTGGACACCGCGCAGCCCGCCGACGTCGACCTGCCCGGAGACCCGGGAGGAGTCGACGGTGACCTCGTCGGCGAGGGTGAACAGAGCGTTCAGGTCCCCGACCTGACGTCCCACCAGCTTGTCGGCGAACGGGCGGGCCAGCTCCAGGTACTTGGCGTCTCCGTAGGTCTCGCCGACGCCGGTGGTGCCGTCGGCGGTGTCGACCTCGACGATCAGCCGGGGGGTGTAGGGCTGGTGCACGCCCTGGGTGTTGAGCAGCGGCGGGTCGGCGACGAGGATCGGCGTGAGGCGGACGGCCGTGACGGTGAGGTCGGCGGTCACAGGGGCACCTTTCCTTCATCCATGTATGCGAATGAAGGTTAGGTAAGTGAATGCACGGCGTCAATGAGTCGACCGCGCGCAACAGGAATCCGCGGACCGGTTGCGGCCGGGATCGACTTGCCCCGCCAATGAAAGCGGCTTCGATTACCCAGCATCGAAACACCCAAACGCTTATGTGAGCTAGATCACACCGAGTCGCCTGTTTCGCGCCTCCCCGCGCTTGATACAAATTGCCCGCGCGCCCCTCTCGGTCGACGGGTCGTCGCCCCCTCTCTTCCCACCGTCCCTTTCGCATGCCCCGGGAACGCCCGTGTTCGCCCCCCGCACCACTGCCTGGCCCCTCGTCGCCCTTTTCACGGCCGGGTACCTGCCCCCGTATCTGCTGCCCACCACCGTCGGCAGACTCGACACCGGCCTGCCGCTGTCCACCACGCAGGCGGGCGCCGTCGGCAGCGCGCTGCTGCTGAGTTCGGCGACCGCCGGCTTCCTGCTGGCCTCCCGGGTGCAGCGCGTCGGCGCCCGGACGCCGGCCCGCTTCGGGCTCGCGCTGGCCGTCCTCGGCTACGGCGCCGCGGCGCTGACCACCGCCGTACCGGCCGTCGTCTTCGGCGCGGTCGTGGGCGGTTTCGGCTCGGGGACGGCCACGACGGTCGCCGCGACCCGGATCGCCGCGGAGCGCGATCCCCACCGGACCTCCACGCTGGGCCTGCTGAGCGTGTCCGCGCTGGCCGGCGCGGTGTACCTGACGGTGCCCCACCTCGGCCGGGCGCACGGGCTGCCGCTGGCCGCGATCGCCCTGACCGCGCTGGCGGTGTGGCCGCTGACGGGCAGCCTGCCGGGCCGGGCCGCCGACGTCCCGGCCGCGCACGGCGCCGCCGACACCACCGCCCCGCTCCCCCACCGCCGTTCGGGACTCGTCCTGGCCGTCACGGTGCTGTGCTGGTCCCTGGCCCAGAACTCCCTGTGGGGCGTCAGCGGCCGGATCGGGCTGACGCAGGCGGGGCTGGGAGACGCCGCCCTCGGGGTGGTCTTCGCCGTCGCGCTGGGCGCGGGGCTGGTCGGCGTGCTGGTGGCCGGAGCGCTCGGGCCGCGGCTCGGGCGGGCGATGCCCGTCGGCGCCGGCACGGTGCTCATCGCGGTCTGCATCGCGGTGAGCGCGTCCGCGACCACCCCGGTGAGCTTCGCGACCGGCGAGATCGCCTGGAACACCGTCTACCCGGTCGTGCTGTCGTACCTGATCGGTCTCGCCGCCTCGCTCGACGCGCGCGGCCGGTGGGCGGTGCTCGTCGGCTCGGCGTCGTCCCTGGGCATGGCCGCCGGACCGCTGACCGGCAGCGTGCTGTCGGCGCAGGCCGGCTACCCCGTCATGGGCCTGGTGCTCGCCGTCGGGCTGCTGCTGGTCGCCGCGCCGATGACCGCCGTCGCCCTGCACACCGGCGGGCGCCCGCTGCTGCCCGGCGCGATCCGCCGCCGCGGCGGCACCCCGGCCGCGCTGGTCGCCGCCGCCACGGGTACGCCGAGCGGTGCGGTACCGGAGGTCGGTGCCGTGGAGCAGCCGGTCGTGGAGATCGACGTGGCGGCGGCCCCGGCCGTGGCCGTCCGGGGTGCCTACGACACGGCCGGGCCCCGGCAGGCGGCGTCCGCACCGGGGGCCGGGACGGTCTGAGCCGGCGCGAGGACGCTACGCGGCGGGGAACTCGTACGCCGCGACCTCCGCGAGGCAGCGCGCCCGCAGCTCCTCGTCGTCCTCCAGGAAGGAGGCGAGGAAGGAGTTGCGGGCCAGCTCGCGCAACCGCTCCTCGGTCAGGCCGAGGGCATCGCGCACGGCGTCGAAGTTGTCGCCCGCGTAGCCGCCGAAGTAGGCGGGGTCGTCGGAGTTCACCGTGCACATCAGGCCCGCTTCGAGCATCGCGGGCAGCGGGTGGTCGGCGAGCGTGTCGACCGTGCGCAGCCGTACGTTGGACAGCGGGCACAGGGTGAGCGGGACGCGTTCGCGCACCAGCCGCTCGACCAGCGCCGGGTCCTCCACCGAGCGCAGACCGTGGTCGACGCGCTCCACGCCGAGGACGTCCAGGGCCTCGACGACGTACTCGGGTGGCCCCTCCTCGCCCGCGTGCGCGACCCGGCGCAGCCCGAGGGCGGCGGCGGCCTCGTACACCTCGCGGAACTTGACCGGCGGGTGGCCGACCTCGGCGGAGTCGAGGCCGACGCCGGTGATGCGGTCGAGGTACGGCTTGGCGGCGTCGAGGGTCGCGAGGGCCGACTCGGCGGACTCGTCGCGCAGGAAGCAGAGGATCAGCCGGGTGGAGACCCCGTGGTTCTCGCGCGCGGCACCCAGCGCGCGCCACAGCCCCTCCACCACCGTGCCCATCTCCACGCCCCGGGCGAGGTGGGCCTGCGGGTCGAAGAAGATCTCGGCGTGCCGGACGCCCTGCGCGGCGGCGCGGGCGAGGTAGGCGTTGGCGAGGTCCTCGAAGTCCCGCTCGGTGCGCAGGACGGCCATCAGCTCGTAGTACAGGTTCAGGAAGGACTGGAGGTCCGCGAAGCGGTATGCCTCGCGCAGGGCGTCCTCGTCCGCGTACGGGAGCGCGACACCGTTGCGGGCGGCCAGTGCGAAGGCCAGCTCGGGTTCCAGGGTGCCTTCGATGTGGAGGTGCAGTTCAGCTTTGGGCAGGGGCATCAGAGCATCGTACGACCGTTCTACCGGCGTTTCGGAACCGGGACGCGGGTGAGGTCGCGGGCCACGGTCAGCTCGCCCGCGTAGCCGGCCGCGCGCGCCTGGCGCTCGAACTCCTCGGGCTCGGAGTAGCGCTGGCTGAAGTGGGTCAGGACCAGGTGCCGTACGCCCGCGTCCCGGGCGACGCGCGCGGCCTGCCCGGCGGTGAGGTGACCGTGGTCGGTGGCGAGGGCCTCGTCCTCGTCGAGGAAGGTCGACTCGATGACGAGCAGGTCGCAGCCCTCGGCGAGCGCGTGCACGCCCTCGCACGGCCGGGTGTCCATGACGAACGCGAACCGCTGGCCGCGGCGGATCTCGCTGACCTCGTCGAGGGATACGCCGTTCAGCGCGCCCTCGCGCTGGATGCGGCCCACGTCGGGGCCCGTGATGCCGTGCGCGGCCAGCCGCTCGGGCAGCATGCGGCGGCCGTCGGGCTCGGTGAGCCGGTAGCCGTACGACTCGACGGGATGGGACAGCCTGCGGGCGTCCAGCGTGTAGGCGGGGGTGACCGCGAGGGGGCCGTCCGCGGCGACGGGGGCCTCCGTGAGGGCGACGGTCTCGCGGTAGGCGGTGGCGTACCGCAGGCGCTCGAAGAACCGCTGCCCGGAGCGCGGGTAGTGGGCGGTGATCTCGTGCGGGACCCGGTCGAGGTTGATGCGCTGGATCACGCCGGCGAGTCCGAGGCTGTGGTCGCCGTGGAAGTGCGTGACGCAGATCCGGTTCAGGTCGTGGGCGGCGACCCCGGCGCGCAGCATCTGGCGCTGGGTGCCCTCGCCGGGGTCGAACAGGATGCCCTCGCCGTCCCAGCGGAGCAGGTAGCCGTTGTGGTTGCGGTGCCGGGTGGGGACCTGGCTGGCGGTGCCGAGGACGACGAGTTCGCGTACGGACACGGGTGTCTGCCCCGGACTATCCGGGGGGCCATTCCAGACCGCGGCCGCCGAGCACGTGGGCGTGCGCGTGCCAGACGGTCTGTCCGGCGCCGCTGCCGGTGTTGAAGACGGTGCGGTAGCTGTCCAGCTGCTCGGCGTCGGCGACGGCCTGGGTCTCGCGCAGGACGTCGGCGGCGAGCTGCGGGGCCTCGGCGGCGAGGGCGGCGGCGTCCTTGTGGTGGGCCTTGGGGATCACCAGGACGTGGGTGGGGGCCTGGGGGTTGATGTCCCGGAACGCGACGGTCGTGTCCGTCTCGCGGACGATCGTCGCGGGAATCTGCCCTGCGACGATCTTGCAGAACAGGCAGTCGTCCTGTGCCTCGCCAGTCACTTGGCTCTCCTCACACGGGTGATCTTCCAGTGGCATCGTATCCGGCGCTCCCCTCAAGCTGCGGGCGGTCGTGCCGCTTGGGGCGGCACGGGTGGGCGCAGGCGGCGCCCCGCCCCGCCGGGCCACGCACCCCACCCCCGGGCCGGCACGGGCGCCGTGCGCCGGTGTGGACGCCGGGTGGGTGTGCTCGCCGGGTGCCGCCGCGCCCACCCGTGCCGCCCTGGGGGTACCTCCCAGGCCGTCCAGGCACTGGGGGAGGCACGACTGCCCGCGGTCAGGGCAGGCTCGGCGGCGTTTTCGCCGGGGATTCCTCCAGCGCGGCCAGCGCCAGCGTGATCGCCTCGTCGAGTTGCGGGTCGCGGCCCGCCGCGTGGTCCTGGGGACGCTGCGGCACCTCCACGTCCGGATCGACGCCGTGGTTCTCCACCCCCCAGCCGTACCCCTCCAGCCAGAACGCGTACTTCGGCTGTGTGATCAGCGTCCCGTCCACCAGCCGGTAGCGGCTGTCGATGCCGATGACGCCGCCCCACGTGCGGACACCGACGACCGGCCCGATCCCCAGCGCCTTGATCGCCGCGTTGACGATGTCCCCGTCCGAGCCGGAGAACTCGTTGGCGACGGCGACGACCGGCCCGCGGGGCGCGTCCTGGGGGTAACTGGTCGGCCGCATGCCGCGCGGCAGGTCCCAGCCGACGATGCGCCGGGCCAGCTTCTCCACGACCAGCTGGGAGGTGTGCCCGCCGCGGTTCTCGCGGACGTCGACGACCAGGCCCTCCCTGGTCACCTCGACACGCAGGTCGCGGTGGATCTGGGCCCAGCCGGGCGCCTGCATGTCGGGGACGTGCAGGTAGCCGAGCCGGCCGCCGGACTTCTCGTGGACGTAGGCGCGGCGGTCGGCGACCCAGGCGTGGTAGCGCAGCGGCTCCTCGTCGGCGAGCGGGACGACGACGGCGTGCCGCACCTCGCCGCCGCCGGACGGGGAGACGGTCAGCTCGACGGGCTTGCCCGCCGTGCCGACGAGCAGCGGTCCGGGCCCGGTGACCGGGTCGACGGCCTGTCCGGCGACGGCGACGATCGCGTCCCCGGCGCGCACGGCGACACCCGGTGCGGCCAGCGGGGAGCGGGCGTCGGGGTCGGAGGTCTCCGAGGGCAGGACGCGGTCGATGCGCCAGGCGCCGTCCTCGTGCCGGGAGAGGTCGGCGCCGAGCAGGCCCTGCCGGGCGCCGGAGCCGTGGCCGCCGCGCGGGGTGACGTAGGCGTGCGAGGTGCCGAGTTCGCCGTGCACCTCCCACAGGAGGTCGACCAGGTCGTCGTGGGTGGCGACGCGGTCCAGGACGGGCCGGTAGCGGTCGAGCACGCCGTCCCAGTCGACGCCGTTCATGTCGGCCCGCCAGAAGTGGTCGCGCATGATGCGGCCGGTCTCGTCGAACATCTGCCGCCATTCGGCGGCCGGTTCGACCCTCTGGCGGACCCGCCCGAGGTCGACGGTGATGTTGGTGTCGCTGTCCTCGTCGCCGGAGGCCCGCCGGTCGCTGGGCACGACCTTGAGCCGGCCGTCGGTCCACAGCAGCACCCGCTTGCCGTCGCCGCTGACCTCGAAGTGGTCGGCGTCGCCGCCGAGGTGCTCGACGCGCTGCTGGGCGAGGTCGTACCGCTCCAGCTCGGTGTTCGGATCGGGGTCCTCGGGGTTGGCCCGGGAGGCGCCGAGGACACCGGTGAGGGGGTGGCGCAGCCACAGGACGCCGTCCTTGGCGGCGCGCAGCCGGGAGTAGCGGGCGGCCTCGACCGGGAAGGGCACGATGCGGTCGGCGAGGCCCTCGATGTCGATCCGGGTGGTGGGAGTGCCCTCGCTGTCGGGGGTCTCCTCGCGGTCCGGGGTCTCGAAGGGGCGGCCGTGGCGCTGCGGACCGAAGGGCGAGGGGGTGGTCGCGGCGAGCGTGATCAGGTAGGGCCGGGCGCCCTCGACGAAGGCCAGGTCGAAGACGTGCTCGTCGTAGACCGGGTCGAAGGAGCGGGTGGAGAGGAAGGCGAGGTGCTTGCCGTCCAGGGTGAAGGCCGGCGAGTAGTCCTTGAAGCGCAGCGGCGTCGCCTCGCTCACCGACAGGTCGGTGGTGTTGGCGAGTTTCAGCTGCCGCAGCGGTTCCGGTCCCGGGTGGGACCAGGCGAGCCAGGCGGAGTCCGGCGAGAAGACCAGGCCGGAGGCGTCGCCGTCCTCGCTGCGGTCGACCTCGCGGACCTCGCCGCTCTCGCGCTCGACGAGCAGGACCCGCCCGTCGTGCGAGGCGACGGCGACGCGGCTGCCGTCGGGGGCCACGGCGAGGTGCAGCACCCGGCCGAGCTGTCCGGCGGCCAGGCGCCGTGCGGTGGCGCCGGGGGCCAGTCCGGTGGCGGGCGCGAACTCCAGGGCGTCGTCGCCCTCGGCGTCCGTCACCCACACCACCCACTCCTCGCCCTCGGTGCGGAAGGTGCGCGGCAGCCTGGTGCGTACGCCGGGGGTGGCCGCGAGCGCGCGGGCCGGCCCTGAGCGGTGGGTGACCCAGTGCACGCCGCCGCGTACGGCGACGGCGCTGCCGCGCGCGGTGTGGTCGGGGGACGCGGAGCCGAACCAGTGGGCGGCGTTGACCGGGTAGGGCTGGAGGTCGACGCGGGCGCCGCCGAGCCGGACGTCGAGCCGGCGCGGTTCGGCGCCGTCGAGGTCGTCCAGCGTCCACAGTTCACCGGCGGACGAGTAGACGACGCGGGTGCCGTCGGTCGCGGCGTGCCGGGCGTAGAAACCGTCGAGGGGCGTGTGGCGGCGCAGGTCGGAGCCGTCGGCGAGGGAGGAGTAGAGGGCGCCGGTGCCCTCGTGGTCGGAGAGGAAGGCGATCCGGTCGCCGACCCAGAAGGGGTACTCGATGTTGCCGTCGAGGCCGTCGTGCAGGCGTACGAACTCGCCGTCGTCCTCGGCGTCGATCCACAGCTTGCCGGCCGTGCCGCCCCGGTAGCGCTTCCACCAGGCGGCCTCGCGGCCCATCGGCGCGGACAGCAGCACGGTGTGCGGGCCGTGGGCGACGTCGCCGACGGGCCCGTAGGGCAGGGTGGTCGCCGGTCCGCCGTCGAGCGGGACGGCGCGGGCCCAGCTGCGGCGCAGGCTGGCCTCGCCGTGGGTGCTCAGGGCCAGGACGCGGCCCTCGACCGTCCAGCCGCGTACCTGGGTCCTGATGCTGCCCCAGTGGGTGAGGCGCTTGGCGGGGCCGCCGTCGACGGGGGCGACGTGCACCTCGGGGGCGCCGTCGCGGGTGGAGGTCCAGGCGACCGTGGTGCCGTCGGGCGAGATGCGCGGGTGGTTCACCGGTACGTTGTCGGCGCTGACCCGCCAGGCGCGGCCGCCGTCGAGCGGGGCGAGCCACACGTCGTCCTCGGCGGTGAAGGCGACCAACTCGCCGTGCGGGTGCGGAAAGCGGAGGTAGGCAGGCGCTGCGGGCTGAGTCACCCCCTCACCCTATGCAGGGGCGCGGCCCGCCGACAGAGGTTTGGATCACTTGTCCGTGCGGGACCCGTCCGATGCCCCGTCCGGCTACTTGCCCTCGACCGGCCCGCAGTGCGGGTCGTTCGGGCACCGGATGGTCCGGGTGACGGTCACGGTGGGCCCGGGCCGGTCCGGGGAGGGCCGGTTCGCGGGCGGCGCGCTGGTGGCGTCGCAGTCGCCCAGGCCCTTGACGCGGAACCACTGCTTGCCGTCGACCTCGGCGGTCAGGTCGCCGCGCACGCAGGCGCCGTCGACGACCTTGGTGACCTCGCCGTCGACGTCGATGTCCTGGCCGGCGTCCGTCCTGCCCTCGCAGTGGACGGAGGCGACGGCGTTCTCGTCCCCCGGGGCCGTGGCGCCGGCGCCCTTGTCGCCGTAGGAGGCGTTGCAGGTGAGCCAGCGCACCTCCGCCTTCTGCCGCTGCAGTTCACGGGTCACGGTCTGGTCGGTCGTGTAGGCCACCGTCGCGGTGCCGAGTCCGCCCGGTTCGCACGCGACGACCCCGCCGACGGCGACGGCCGCGCCGACGACCACGGGAGCGATGCGCCGAATTCGCCTCATTGCCCACATGAGGGGCAGCGTCCCACCGCTCGGGGACCTGCGGTAGGGCGCATACGGCCACTCCTCACCACCGTGGGCGCGTGCGGGAGGGGGTGTCGGCTCAGCCTGCGTGCGGTGGACGGGACGGCCACCTCGGGCCGGGCGGGTCAGGACCAGCGGCCGGTGCGGGCCAGGAGTACGGCGGTCGCGGCGGTGCCCGCGGTGGAGGTGCGCAGGACGCTGCGGCCCAGGCGGTAGGGCCTGGCACCGGCTTCGGCGAAGAGCGCCAACTCCTCCGGGGACACGCCCCCTTCGGGGCCCACGACCAGCACGATGTCGCCGGTGGCGGGGAGTTCGGCGACGGACAGGGGGGCGTCGCCGCTCTCGTGGAGTACGGCGGCGAAGTCGGCCTCGGCCAGAAGTGAGGCAACCTGCTTGCTCGTCGCCGCGTCCGCGACGTCGGGGAAGCGGACCCGGCGGGACTGCTTGCCGGCCTCCCGCGCCGTGGCCCGCCACTTGCCGAGGGCCTTGAGGCCGCGCTCGCCCTTCCACTGCGTGATGCACCTGGACGCCGCCCAGGGCACGATCGCGTCGACCCCGACCTCGGTCATCGTCTCGACGGCAAGCTCACCGCGGTCGCCCTTGGGCAGGGCCTGGACGACGGTGACGCGGGGCTGCTCGGCGGGCTCCTCACGCACGCCGTCGGGGACGGTGACGACCAGGCGGTCCTTGCCCTCGGCGGCCTTCACCACGCCCTCGGCCCAGCGTCCGCGCCCGTCGGTGAGGACGACGTCCTCGCCGGCCCGCAGCCGCTTCACAGAGACGGCGTGCCGTCCCTCGGGGCCGTCGAGGACGTACTGGCCCGCGGGCAGGTCCTGCGGGCGCAGGGAGTCGGCCACGAACACCGGTGCCGTCATCGGGCGCCGCCTCCCGTCGCATAGCCCGACAACGCTGTCCCGGCGGCGGCGAGTTCGGCCGCCAGCACCTCCACGAGCTGTCCGGCGGGCAGCTCCCGGGCCATCCGGTGGCCCTGTCCCGCCCACAGCGCCATGCCCTGCGCGTCGCCCGCCTTCGCCGCCGCCTTGCGCACCGGCGAGGTGAGGTGGTGCACCTCGGGGTAGGCGGCGGGGGCGTAGGGGCCGTGCTCGCGCACGAAGCGGTTGACCAGCGCGCGGGCGGGACGGCCGGAGAAGGCGCGGGTGAGTTCGGTGCGGACGAACAGCGGGTTGGTCAGCGCCTGCTTGTGCAGGTCGTGCGCGCCGGACTCGGGGGTGGCGAGGAAGGCGGTGCCGAGCTGGGCCGCGCTCGCGCCGGCCGCCAGGACGGCGGTGATCTGGCCGCCGCGCATGACGCCGCCGGCGGCGACGATCGGCAGGCTCACCGCCTCCCGGACCTGGGCGACCAGCGACAGCAGTCCAGTGCCCGCGCCGCCGGTCTCCGGGTTGTCCCGGTGGGTGCCCTGGTGGCCGCCGGCCTCGGCGCCCTGCGCGATCACCGCGTCGGCGCCGGACTGCTCGACGGCCCGGGCCTCGTCCGCGGTGGTCGCGGAGACCAGGGCGAAGGTGCCCACGCGGTGCAGGGAGTCGACGACCTCACGGCTGGGGACACCGAAGTGGAAGGACACCACCGGTACGGGGTTGTCGAGCAGTACGGCGAGCTTGGTGTCGTAGCCGTCGTCCCGGCCGCAGTCGGGGTCGCCCAGCTCCGTCTCGTACCAGGCGGCCTCGCCGGCCAGCTGGTGGGCGTAGACGTCGACGGCGGCGGGGTCGGCCGTCTCGGGCTGCGGCAGGAACAGGTTGACGCCGAAAGGGCGGCTCGTCAGTCCCCGCAGATGCTTGATCTCCTGGTACATGCCGTCCGCCGTCTTGTACCCGGCGGCCAGGAAGCCCAGCCCGCCAGCCTCGGACACGGCGGCCGCGAGCCGTGGCACGGAGACGCCGCCCGCCATGGGCGCCTGCACGATCGGGTAGGGGAAGAGATCGGTCAGTGCGGAGGACATGACGGCATGTTGTCACGTCCTCCGCACAAGTCCGAATCCGGGCTTCCGTTGGCATACGCCAGGAGCATCCGCATCCCCGGAGGGACCTCAGCGCCCGTTGAACGCGTCCTTCAGCCGCGAGAACAACCCCTGCTGCCCCGGCTGGAACTGCCCCGTCGGGCGTTCCTCGCCGCGGAGCTTGGCCAGTTCGCGCAGGAGGCGTTCCTGTTCGGGGTCGAGCTTGCCCGGGGTGGTGACCTCGACGTGGACGATGAGGTCGCCGCGGCCGCCGCCGCGCAGGTGGGTGACGCCCCGGCCGTGCTTCGGGATCGACTGGCCGGACTGGGTGCCCGGGCGGATGTCGACCTCCTCCATGCCGTCCAGGGTCTCCAGCGGCACCTTCGTGCCGAGGGCGGCCGCCGTCATCGGGATGGTGACCGTGCAGTGCAGGTCGTCGCCGCGCCGCTGGAAGGTCGAGTGGGGCAGCTCGTGGATCTCGACGTACAGGTCACCGGCGGGACCGCCGCCGGGGCCGACCTCGCCCTCGCCCGCGAGCTGGATCCGGGTGCCGTTGTCGACACCGGCCGGGATCTTCACGGTGAGGGTGCGCCGGGAGCGGACCCGGCCGTCGCCCGCGCACTCGGGGCACGGGGTGGGGACCACGGTGCCGAAGCCCTGGCACTGGGGGCACGGGCGGGAGGTCATGACCTGGCCCAGGAAGGACCGGGTGACCTGCGAGACCTCACCGCGGCCGCGGCACATGTCGCACGTCTGGGCCGACGTGCCGGGCGCCGCGCCCTCGCCGTTGCAGGTGTTGCAGACGACCGCGGTGTCGACCTGGATGTCCTTGGTCGTACCGAACGCGGCCTCGTCCAGCTCGACCTCGATGCGGATCATCGCGTCCTGGCCCCGGCGGGTGCGCGAGCGCGGTCCGCGCTGCGACGCCGTACCGAAGAACGCGTCCATGATGTCCGAGAAGTTCCCGAAGCCACCCGCGCCGAAGCCGCCGGCCCCGCCGCCGCCCGCCTGCGAGAGCGGGTCGCCGCCGAGGTCGTAGACCTGCTTCTTCTGCGGGTCCGACAGCACCTCGTAGGCGGCGTTGATCTCCTTGAACCGCTCCTGGGTCTTCGGATCGGGGTTGACGTCCGGGTGCAGCTCGCGCGCGAGCCTCCGGAACGCCTTCTTGATCTCGTCCTGGGAGGCGTCGCGGCGCACGCCGAGTACGGCGTAGTAGTCCGTGGCCACCTACGACTCCGCCAGGATCTGTCCGACGTACCGTGCCACTGCGCGTACCGCTCCCATCGTTCCCGGGTAATCCATGCGGGTCGGTCCGACCACGCCGAGCTTGGCAACCGCCTCGCCGCCCGAACCGTAGCCGACCGACACGACGGACGTTGAGTTGAGTCCCTCGTGGGCGTTCTCGTGACCGATCCGTACGGTCACGCCCGGATCCTTCGCCTCGCCGAGCAGCTTGAGGAGCACGACCTGCTCCTCCAGCGCCTCCAGCACCGGCCGGATCACCAAGGGGAAGTCGTGCCCGAAGCGGGTCAGATTGGCGGTGCCGCCGATCATCAGCCGCTCCTCGTTCTCCTCGACCAGCGTCTCCAGGAGAGTGGAGAGCACGGTGGAGACCGTACCGCGATCCTCGGCCTCGAACGCCTCCGGCAGTTCCTCGACCAGGCCGGGCACGTCCGTGAAACGGCGTCCCGCGACCCGGCTGTTGAGCCGCGCCCGCAGGTCGGCCAGCGATGCCTCGCCGAACGGCGCCGGGCAGTCGACCATCCGCTGCTCGACCCGGCCGGTGTCCGTGATCAGCACGAGCATCAGGCGCGCGGGCGCGAGCGCGAGCAGCTCCACGTGCCGCACGGTCGAGCGGGTCAGCGACGGATACTGCACGACGGCGACCTGCCGGGTGAGCTGCGCGAGCAGCCGCACCGTGCGGGCCACGACGTCGTCGAGGTCGACGGCGCCCTCCAGGAAGTTCTGGATGGCGCGCCGCTCGGGCGCGGTCATCGGCTTGACGCCGGCCAGCTTGTCGACGAAGAGCCGGTAGCCCTTGTCGGTCGGGATGCGCCCGGCGCTGGTGTGCGGCTGGGCGATGAACCCCTCGTCCTCCAGGGCCGCCATGTCGTTGCGCACGGTGGCCGGCGAGACGCCGAGATTGTGCCGTTCGGTGAGGGCCTTGGAACCGACCGGCTCCTCGGTGCCGACGTAGTCCTGGACGATGGCGCGCAGCACCTGAAGCCTGCGTTCACTGAGCATCCGGCGCGCACCTCCAGCTGTCGTCCGCCCGATTCGGCCTGTCTGAACCTGTCTGTCCTGGCACTCATGGCTCGCGAGTGCCAGACTTCCCCGGGCCAGTGTACGGCCGTGGGGTACGCACCCGGCAAGGCCGTGACGATGCCGTTAGCGTCGTCGCCGTGACGGTGACTTGGGAAGAGCTGGGCTGGGAGCGGCTGGCGGGCGGAGTGGGGCGGTGCCGGCTGCCGGGCTGGGACTGCACGGCGGGGCTGGTGCTCGGCGCGGACACGGTGCTGATGGTGGACGCGGGGTCGAGCCTGGCGGAGGGCGCCCGGTTGCGCGAGGCGGCGCGACGGCTCGCCGGCCGCCGTGTGACACATCTCGCGCTGACCCACCCGCATTTCGACCACGTCTTCGGCGCGGCGGCGTTCGAGGACGCGGAGGTGTACGGCGCCGCGGGTACGGGCGCGCTGTTCGCGCCGGGCGGACAGGGGCGGGAGGCGCTGCGCGCGGACGCGGTGGCGGAGGGGCTGGACGCGCGGGCGGCACGGGCGGCGGCCGACGCGCTCGTCCCCGTCCCGCACGAGATCGGCGACGCGTGCGGACTCGACCTGGGCGACGGCGGGCGGGTGCTGCTGGCCGACGTGGGCTCGGGCCACTCCGGGCACGATCTGGCGGTGCTGGTCCTGGTGCCGGGGTCCCCGGCGGTCGTCTTCTGCGGCGACCTGGTCGAGGAGTCCGGCGATCCCCAGGCCGGCCCCGACGCCGTACCGGAGCGCTGGCCCGCCGCCCTGGACCGGCTGCTGGAGCTGGGCGGCGCGGACGCGCTGTACGTTCCCGGTCACGGAGCGGTGGTGGACGCCGGGTTCGTGCGGGCCCAACGGGACGCGCTGGCCGCCCGGTTCGGCGTGTCGCGCTGATCATCGGGCGGGCGTTCCTCGTATCGTCAGCAGAATGCGCCAGTACTCCGCCGACCTGACCCCTCCGTGGAAGAAACCGCAGCCCGTTCCCGAGGTGCCGGCCGAGCCGGGCCTGGTGGTCGAGGAGCCCGGCACCGGGTTCTGCGGCGCGGTGATCGGCTGCGAGGCGGGCACGGTGACGCTGGAGGACCGCTTCGGCAAGCACCGGGTGTTCCCGATGGAACCGCGCGGTTTCCTGCTGGAGGGGCGCGTGGTGACGCTGGTCCGCCCGTCGTCTTCCTCCGGTCCGGCACGCCCCTCCCGTACGGCGTCCGGTTCGGTCGCCGTCCCCGGTGCCCGCGCGCGGGTGGCGCGCGCCGGGCGCATCTACGTCGAGGGGCGGCACGACGCCGAACTGGTCGAGAAGGTCTGGGGCGACGACCTGCGCATCGAGGGCGTCGTCGTGGAGTACCTGGGCGGCGTGGACGACCTCCCGTCGATCGTCACCGACTTCGCGCCCGGTCCCGACGCCCGGCTGGGTGTCCTGGTGGACCACCTGGTGCCGGGTTCGAAGGAGTGGCGGATCGCGGAGGCGGTGACGAGCGAGCACGCGCTGGTCGTGGGCCACCCGTACATCGACATCTGGGAGGCCGTGAAGCCGTCCTCGGTCGGCATCGACGGCTGGCCCCGGGTGCCGCGCGGCCAGGACTGGAAGACGGGGGTGTGCCGGGCGCTGGGGTGGCCGTCGGAGAACACGGGGGCGGTGTGGCAGGCGATCCTGGCGCGGGTGGGGTCGTACAAGGACCTGGAGCCGGAGTTGTTGGGCAGTGTGGAACGGCTCATTGATCACGTAACCGTGTCTTGAACATCGTCCGGTCGTTGACAGACCGGGCCTGGTGGTCTGCTCTCCGCCCCTGCGGAGATGGTCCGTCGATCAGCTCGTCCACACGGCCGAGCAGTTCCTGCTCCCCGCGGAAGCGGGGATGACCCCTCAGTCCACCAGGTCCCGCACCACCGCGTCCGCCAGCAGCCGCCCGCGCAGGGTCAGAACCGCACTCCCTGCGTCGTACGGCCCCTTCTGGAGCAGCCCGTCGGACAGCGCACGCCGGGCCGCCGCGAGCCCCGCCTCCCGCAGCAGCGACAACGGCGCCCCCTCCCGCAGCCGCAGCTCCAGCAGGACGCGCTCCACCCGCCGGTCCTCGTCCGTCAGGACCTCACGCCCGGCGCCCGGCGACTTCCCCGCCGCCAGCGCCCCCGCGTACGCCCCCGGATGCTTCACGTTCCACCACCGCACGCCCCCCACGTGGGAGTGCGCCCCCGGCCCAGCACCCCACCAGTCGGCGCCCCGCCAGTACAGCTCGTTGTGCAGGCACCGCCCGGCGTCGGAGGTGGCCCAGTTCGACACCTCGTACCAGTCGAAGCCCGCCGCCGCGAGGGTCTCCTCGGCGATCAGGTACCGGTCGGCGTGCACGTCGTCGTCGGTCATCGGGACCTCGCCGCGTCGGATGCGCCGGGCCAGCCGGGTGCCCTCCTCGACGATCAGGGCGTACGCCGAGACGTGATCGGGCCCGGCGCCGAGCGCGGCGTCCAGGGAGGCCCGCCAGTCGTCGTCGGACTCACCGGGGGTGCCGTAGATCAGGTCGAGGTTGACGTGGTCGAAGCCGGCCGCGCGAGCCTCGGCGACGCAGGCCTCGGGGCGGCCGGGGGTGTGGGTGCGGTCGAGGATCTTCAGGACGTGCTGCTTGGCGCTCTGCATGCCGAAGGAGATCCGGTTGAAGCCGCCCTCGCGGAGGGTGGCGAGGTACGCCGGGTCGACCGACTCCGGGTTGGCCTCCGTCGTGATCTCCGCGTCCGGCGCCAGGCCGAACTCCTCGCGGACCGCGCCCAGCATCCGCACCAGGTCACCGGCGGCCAGCAGGGTGGGCGTACCGCCGCCGACGAAGACCGTGCGGACCTCGCGGGGGTCGTCGCCGAGCACCTTGCGGGCCAGGCGGACCTCGTCGACGAGGGTGTCGGCGTAGTTGTCGCGGGAGGCGAGGACGCCGCCGGTGCCGCGCAGCTCCGTGGCGGTGTAGGTGTTGAAGTCGCAGTAGCCGCAGCGGGTCGCGCAGTACGGCACGTGCAGGTAGAAGCCGAGGGGGCGGCCGGCGGCCCCGGCGAGCGCGGACGCGGGCAGGGCGCCGTCGGCGGGGACGGGCTCGCCGTCGGGGAGTGCGGAGGGCATGCGTTCCATTGTCCCGCACCCGGCCGGATCCCCTGCCCGCCCGCTCACTCCGCCTGGAGCACCAGCAGCGCCAGGTCGTCTTCCGGGGGCCGGGACCCGAACTCGTGCACCAGCCGCCTGATGCGCTCGGCGACCAGCTCGGCGTCCAGGCCCGTGCACCCGGCCAGCGCGGCGGCGAGTCCGTCGCCGTCGTCGAACTGGCGGGAGCCGCTGCGCCGCTCGGTGACCCCGTCCGTGACGCACAGCAGGGTGTCGCCGGAGCGCAGCTCGAAGGTCTCGCTGACGTACGTCGCGTCCTCGACTACGCCGAGGAGGGTCTGCGGGCACGCCACGGTGGAAACGGCGCCGTCGGGCCCGAGGAGCAGCGGCAGCGGGTGTCCGGCGGAGGCGAGGGTGCAGCGGACGCCGCCCTCGACGGGGACCAGCTCGCCGTAGAGCAGGGAGAGGAATCGGGTCTGCGGTCCGTCGCCCGGGGCAACCGGTGGGCCTCCGGCGGCGACCAGGGCGCGGGCGGCGGCGTCGGCGGCCTCGGTGGCGTCGTCGAGGAGGAGCTGGTTGAGGCGGTCGAGGACGTCCGGGACGCCGTACTGCTCGCGGGCCAGCAGCCGCAGCCAGGGCCGGGCGAGCCCGATGACGACGGCGGCCTCGGGGCCCTTGCCCTGGACGTCGCCCACGGCGAAGCACCAGCGGCCGTCGCCGGCCGGGAAGAGGTCGTAGAAGTCACCGCTGGGGCCGCCCTTGTCGCGCGGTTCGTAGACCAGGGCGCTGCGCACGCCGGGGATCTCGGCGACGGCGCCGGGCAGCAGGCCGCGCTGGAGCACGGCGCTGATGGTGGCCTGCCGGGCGTACTGGCGGGCAGCGCCGATGGCCAGCGCCACCCGGCGGCTGAGGTCCTCGACCAGCCCGGTGATCTCGTCGGGGAAGCCGGGGAAGCCGGGGAAGCCGCTGGTGTCACAGATGTCCGGGCCGCCCTGAGCGCCCGAGGCGCCCGGGGCGCCCAGAGCGCCGTCGGTGCCCTGGGCGTCCTGGGTGTCCAGAAGACCCGCAGGGCCGGCCCGTCCGATGACCAGGGTGCCCAGCGGCCGGCCGCCGGCGACCAGGCGGTAGGCGAGCGCGGTGCCGTGTGTGCCGAGTGCCTCGCCGGGCCAGGGGTGGCCGACGGGGCCGGAGCGCCACGGGTCGCGGGGACGGGGCGGCTCCTTCTCCAGGGCCGCGCGCAGTTCGTCGAGGTGGCCCTCGCCGGCGTGCCACACGCGGGCCAGCCGGGCGCCGACGGACGCCCCGGAGTCGTCGCTCCAGGCGCCCCGGCCCAGGGTCTCGTCCTCCAGCCACACCCCGCACCAGTCGGCGAGCCGGGGCACGATCAGCTGGCCGGTGAGGGAGGCGACGAGGTCCTCGTCGAGTTGGCCGGCCAGGAGGTCGGAGGCCTCGGCGAGGAAGGACAGGGCGCCGCGGCCCAGCCACTCCCGGTCGCGCGAGCGGCGGCGGCCGGGCCTTCCGGGCCCACCGGACGCGCAGTCCGGACCGCCGGGGACTCCCGGCTCCGCCGCCCCCGTGGACGGCGTGCCACGGCGCCCCACGGCGTACACGTCGATCCGCTCCGTGCTCCCGGCCGGCTCGACGCCCGCCTCGCCCGGCCGTACGGCCGCGACCTCCACGGCCCCGCCGCCGGCGCCCGCCCCCACACCGTCGGCGGGCTCGGCGCCGACGGCCGGCAGCCGCGCCCACACCGTCTTGGTGCCCGGGCGGTAGGTGATGCCCCATGCCTCCGCGAGCGCGGCGACGAGGTGCAGGCCACGCCCGTACTCGGCGGGTTCGTGCGGTGTCTCGTGGTCGCCGCCCCTCGGGGCGCGCGACGGGTGCTGGTCCGCGACCTCGACGACGAGAGTGCCGGTCGTCTCCACCTCGAGGCCCACCTCGACGTCGGTGCCGGCGTGCACGACGGCGTTGGTGACCAGCTCGCTGACGACGACCAGGGCGTCGGCGGTGAGGTGCTCGGTCAGGTGTTCCGTGCCGGGCAGGCCGAGCGCGGACCAGTCGGCGAGCGCGGCCCGCACCATCGCGCGGGCGGCGCCCGGCGCCAAGGAGCTGCCCAGCAGGGTCACGCGCGCCCGCGCGCACTCCTCGAAGCCCTCGCCGAAGCCCTCGGCGGATGCCTCAGCGGCACGCGCGGCCGCCGCGCCGGCGCGGGAGACGGTCTCCCGCTGCGTCGGAATGGCCCCCATGGACGTCTCCCCGGGCAGTTCGTGCGAATTCCTCACACTCGATGCCGACAGAGTGACAGACCGGCCCCGCCCATAAGCGCGGAGTTACCGAAGTGGGCCGCGATGGGTGAGAACCGTGCTAGGCGAATGTTCGAAGACGGCCGGAAGCCGACCGGAAATCGGACGTCTTCGAATATCTGCCGCGCGGTCGGCGGCACCCGCAGCCCGCGAAGGCCGTCGGGCGCCGGGTGCCGCGCGCCGGGTACTACGCCTCGCGCGAGCCCTCGTACATCTCCTCGATCAGGTTCTTGTACTCCCGCTCCACCACCGGCCGCTTCAGCTTCAGGCTCGGGGTGATCTCGCCGTGCTCGACGTCGAGGTCGCGGGGCAGGAGGCGGAACTTCTTGATGGTCTGCCAGCGCTGGAGGCCCTCGTTGAGCTGCCTGACGTAGCCGTCGACCATCTCGACGGTGGCGGGCGCCGCGACGATCTCCGCGTACGGCTTGCCCTCCAGGCCGTTCTCCTTCGCCCACTCCCCGATGGCGACCTCGTCGAGGGCGATGAGCGCGGTGCAGAAGTTCCGGGCGGCGCCGTGGACCAGGATGTTGGAGACGTAGGGGCAGACCGCCTTGAACTGGCCCTCGACCTCGGCGGGCGCGATGTACTTGCCGCCGGACGTCTTGATGAGGTCCTTCTTGCGGTCGGTGATGCGCAGGTAGCCGTCGGGCGACAGCTCGCCGATGTCGCCGGTGTGGAACCAGCCGTCGGACTCCAGGACCTCGGCGGTCTTCTCGGGCAGCTTGTGGTAGCCCTCCATGATGCCGGGGCCGCGCAGCAGGATCTCGCCGTCGTCCGCGATGCGCACCTCGGTGCCGGGCAGCGGCTTGCCGACGGTGCCGGTGCGATAGGCCTCGCCGGGGTTGACGAAGGACGCGGCGGAGGACTCGGTGAGGCCGTAGCCCTCCAGGATGTGGATGCCGGCGCCGGCGAAGAAGTATCCGATCTCGGGGGCGAGGGCGGCCGAGCCCGAGACGCAGGCCCGCAGGCGACCGCCGAAGGCCTCGCGGATCTTGGCGTAGACGAGCCGGTCGGCGACGGCGTGCTTGGTGCGCAGGCCGGTGGGGGCGCTCGCGGTGCCGGTGCGCCTGAAGTTGTCCTGGGTGACCTTGGCGTACTCGCGGGCAATCCCGGCGGCCCACTGGAAGATCTTGTACTTGGCACCGCCGCCCGCGCGGGCCTTGGCGGCGACGCCGTTGTAGACCTTCTCGAAGATGCGGGGCACGGCCGCCATGTAGGTCGGCTGGACCACCGGCAGATTCTCGATGATCTTGTCGACGCGGCCGTCGACGGCGGTGACGTGCCCGGCCTCGATCTGGCCGGAGGTCAGCACCTTGCCGAAGACGTGCGCGAGCGGCAGCCACAGGTACTGGACGTCGTCCTTGGTGACCAGGTCGGTCGCGGCGATCGCCTTGGCCATGTACGACCAGCAGTCGTGCGGGAGCCGCACGCCCTTGGGCCGGCCGGTGGTGCCGGAGGTGTAGATGAGGGTGGCGAGCTGGTCCTTGGTGAGTGCGCCGACCCGCTCCTTGATCAGCTGCGGGTCCGTCTCCAGACGGGCGGCGCCCCGGCGCTCCAGTTCGTCGAGGGTGAGGATCCACTCCTCGGAGGTGTCGGCACCGGCCGCGTCGATCAGGACCACGTGGGTGAGGTCGGGCAGCTCGGCCCGCTTCTCCCGCGCCTTGGCCAGCTGTGCGGCGTCCTCCGCGATCAGCACCCGGCTCTCCGAGTCGGAGAGGATGTACGCCGATTCGTCGGCGTTGGTCTGCGGGTAGACGGTGGTCGTCGCCGCGCCCGCGCACATGATGCCGAGGTCGGTGAGGATCCACTCCAGCCGGGTGGAGGAGGCCAGCGCCACCCGCTGCTCCGGCTGCACGCCCAGCTCGACCAGGCCCGCCGCGATCGCGTAGACCCGCTCGGCGGCCTGCGCCCAGGTCAGCGACTTCCAGTCGTCGGGGCCCTCGCCCGAGGCCGGCGGCACCGGATAGCGGTACGCCTCGGCGTCCGGCGTGGCGGCCACCCGCT
The DNA here is from genome assembly GCF_044754585.1 of Streptomyces sp. NPDC093065. NCBI lineage: Bacteria > Bacillati > Actinomycetota > Actinomycetes > Kitasatosporales > Streptomycetaceae > Streptomyces > Streptomyces sp. NPDC093065. Next base: position 132,232 of record NZ_JBIVPJ010000001.1, read on the forward strand.
CCAGGAAGAGTCCCGCCACGGAGGGCGGACGGTTCTCGATCAGTGTCTGTGTGTCGCTCACGACATCCTCCGGGCCCGCGACGGTGCGGCTGGCTCGTTGCGGCTGGCTCAGGTGTGGCTGGTTCACTCTCGGGCGGTGTTCAGGGGTCTTCAGGGGTCTTGAGGCGGTGACTCGGGCCGTTGCCCGATCACTTGTTTAACTCACGAGTAACTAAGGGGCAGGCATCAGAGTAAAGGGCGACCGGCCGCCGCGTAAGAGCCCGCGCCCTGTCACTTCCTACAGATGCGCGCCCGTGACATGCGAAGGGACCCGCCGCACTTTCGTACGACGGGCCCCTCGGTGTCCGTTTTGACCGGACTCGACGTGCGGCGTGGCGGTTACTTCTTGCCCTTGCCCGACCCCGCGCTGTCGTCACTGGACAGGACCGCGATGAAGGCCTCCTGCGGAACCTCCACGGAACCCACCATCTTCATCCGCTTCTTGCCTTCCTTCTGCTTCTCCAGCAGCTTCCGCTTGCGGGAGATGTCACCGCCGTAGCACTTGGCGAGGACGTCCTTGCGGATGGCGCGGATGGTCTCGCGGGCGATGACCCGGGAGCCGATGGCAGCCTGCACCGGCACCTCGAAGGCCTGCCGCGGGATCAGCTCCTTGAGCTTGGCGACGAGCCGGACGCCGTACGCGTACGCCTGGTCCTTGTGGGTGATCGCGGAGAACGCGTCCACCTTGTCGCCGTGCAGCAGGATGTCGACCTTGACCAGGCTGGAGGTCTGCTCGCCGGTGGGCTCGTAGTCGAGGGAGGCGTATCCGCGCGTCTTCGACTTCAGCTGGTCGAAGAAGTCGAAGACGATCTCCGCGAGGGGGAGGGTGTAGCGGATCTCCACCCGGTCCTCGGAGAGGTAGTCCATGCCGAGCAGGGTGCCGCGCCGGGTCTGGCACAGCTCCATGATCGAGCCGATGAACTCGGTCGGCGCGAGGATCGTGGCGCGCACGACCGGCTCGTAGACCTCGTTGATCTTTCCCTCGGGGAACTCGCTCGGGTTGGTGACGTCGACCTCGGTGCCGTCCTCGAGGATCACCCGGTAGACCACGTTGGGCGCGGTGGCGATGAGGTCGAGGCCGAACTCGCGCTCCAGCCGCTCGCGGATCACGTCCAGGTGGAGCAGGCCGAGGAAGCCGACGCGGAAGCCGAAGCCGAGGGCGGCGGAGGTCTCCGGCTCGTAGACCAGCGCGGCGTCGTTGAGCTGGAGCTTGTCCAGCGCCTCGCGCAGCTCGGGGTAGTCGGATCCGTCCAGCGGATACAGACCGGAGAAGACCATGGGCCTCGGGTCCTTGTAGCCGCCGAGCGCCTCCTCGGCACCCTTGTGCTGGCTGGTGACGGTGTCGCCGACCTTGGACTGGCGGACGTCCTTCACGCCGGTGATCAGGTACCCCACCTCGCCGACGCCGAGGCCGTCGGCGGAGAGCATCTCGGGCGAGTTGGTGCCGATCTCCAGCAGCTCGTGCGTGGCGCCGGTGGACATCATCCGGATGCGCTCGCGCTTGTTGAGCTGACCGTCGATGACCCGGACGTACGTCACGACGCCGCGGTAGGAGTCGTAGACGGAGTCGAAGATCATCGCGCGGGCGGGGGCGTCCTTGACGCCGACCGGGGCCGGGATGTCGGCGACGACCTTGTCCAGCAGCGCGTCGACGCCGAGGCCGGTCTTCGCGGAGACCTTGAGCACGTCGTCGGGGTCGCAGCCGACCAGGTTGGCCAGCTCCTCGGCGAACTTCTCGGGCTGCGCGGCCGGCAGGTCGATCTTGTTGAGCACGGGGATGATCGTGAGGTCGTTCTCCATCGCCAGGTACAGGTTGGCGAGGGTCTGGGCCTCGATGCCCTGGGCGGCGTCGACGAGGAGGATCGTGCCCTCGCACGCGGCCAGCGACCGCGACACCTCGTAGGTGAAGTCGACGTGCCCCGGGGTGTCGATCATGTTGAGGATGTGCGTGGAGCCCTTGTCGTGGGACGGGGCCCACGGCAACCGCACCGCCTGGGACTTGATCGTGATGCCGCGCTCGCGCTCGATGTCCATGCGGTCGAGGTACTGGGCGCGCATCTGCCGCTGCTCGACCACACCGGTCAGCTGGAGCATCCGGTCGGCGAGCGTGGACTTGCCGTGGTCGATGTGCGCGATGATGCAGAAGTTGCGGATCAGCGCCGGGTCGGTACGGCTCGGCTCGGGCACATGGCTGGGGATCGCGGGCACGCAGGGTCCTGATTCTTGAGGCGTCCGCAGTGTCTGCGGTCTCGGGTCTCGGGTCGGATCGATACGTAGCCTCCATGGTCCCACGGGTGGGGACCCGGTATGGGTTTGGGACCCTCGACGACCCGCTGGTAGTGTGGGGGGCTGTGTCTCTTGCCCTCTCAGCGCGAGGCACTCCTTCAAGAAATCACCGGCACGGGACCCTCGCGGCCTCGTGCCTGAACCTGCAAAGGCTCATTCGTGGCGAACATCAAGTCCCAGATCAAGCGGAACAAGACCAACGAGAAGGCCCGGCTGCGCAACAAGTCGGTCAAGTCCTCTCTGAAGACCGCGATCCGCAAGGCCCGTGAGGCCGCCGCCGCGGGTGACGCGGAGAAGGCCACCGAGTACCAGCGCGTCGCTTCGCGCGAGCTCGACAAGGCCGTCTCCAAGGGCGTCATCCACAAGAACCAGGCCGCCAACAAGAAGTCGGCGCTGGCGCAGAAGGTCGGCGCTCTCAAGGGCTGAACCCCTTATCTGGTCTGATCGCCGGATGGATCCAGAGCGGGCCCTCTCTCATCTGCTCCCGTCCGGCACTTAAGGATCCGTGCGCGGCCTGCGTTCGCCACGCGGGCACGGATCCGCGAGCTCGATCCGGAGGCCCCGGTGGCCGTCCTTCCCCAGGACGGACGCCGGGGCCTCCGGCATGTCCCGGGGCAGGAGGACGGCCCGGGAGGAGACGGGTGAGACGGGCATCAGGCCGGAGGAACGGGCAGACACGCAGGGGGCGGCAGGCGGGCGGGCCGGGAGGAGGGCGCGGGCAGGCCGGGAGTGGGTGGGGGCTTACGACCGTCCCCGCGAGCGTGCCGCGCGGGCGACGGTCACCACGGCCTTCTCCAGGGCGTACTCGGGATCGTCCCCGTCGCCCTTCACCCCCGCGTCCGCCTCGGCCACCGCGCGCAGGGCCACGGAGACGCCGTCCGGGGTCCAGCCGCGCATCTGCTGCCGGACGCGGTCGATCTTCCAGGGCGGCATGCCCAGCTCGCGGGCGAGGTCGGCGGGGCGTCCGCCGCGGGCGGAGGACAGCTTGCCGATGGCCCGCACGCCCTGCGCGAGGGCGCTGGTGATCAGCACCGGCGCCACTCCGGTCGCCAGCGACCAGCGCAGCGCCTCCAGGGCCTCCGCCGCGCGTCCCTCGACCGCCCGGTCGGCGACCGTGAAGCTGGAGGCCTCCGCCCGCCCGGTGTAGTACCGCCCGACCACCGCCTCGTCGATGGTCCCCTCTATGTCGGCGGTCAGCTGGGACACCGCCGAGGCCAGCTCCCGCAGGTCGCTGCCGATCGCGTCGACCAGGGCCTGGCACGCCTCGGGGGTGGCCGACCGCCCGGCGGTACGGAACTCCGAGCGCACGAAGGCCAGCCGGTCGGCGGGCTTCGTCATCTTGGCGCAGGCGACCTCGCGCGCGCCCGCCTTGCGGCCGGCGTCGAGCACACCCTTGCCCTTGGCGCCGCCCGCGTGCAGCAGGACGAGGGTGATCTCCTCTGCGGGGGCGGCGATGTACGCCTTGACGTCCTTGACCGTGTCGGCGGACAGGTCCTGCGCATTGCGTACGACCACGACTTTGCGCTCGGCGAAGAGCGAGGGGCTGGTGAGCTCGGCGAGGGTGCCGGGCTGCAACTGGTCGGGGGTGAGGTCGCGTACGTCCGTGTCGGCGTCGGCGGCCCTGGCGGCGGCCACCACCTCCTGCACGGCACGGTCGAGCAGGAGGTCCTCCTGGCCCACGGCAAGGGTCACCGGGGCGAGAGGGTCGTCATTCGCAGTCTTCCTGGCCATCGCGACAAGCATCGCACGCGCCACTGACAACGCCGGACGCGCTGGAGGGCGGGAGCCGGGTGGGGAGCGGGGGTCGGTGCTACGGCTCCTCGCGCCAGCCCTCCCACTCCCCCGCGAACGCGTCCAGCTCACCGGGGTCCAGTGCCGCCCGCTCGTCGCGCAGGACGACCAGCCACTGCGCGTCCTCGGCGTCGTCCTCACCGGCCAGGGCGTCGCGGAGGATCCGGGGCTCCTCGTCGACCCCGAACCGTTCCCCGAGCGCCTGGGCCGCTTCCTCCGCGGCGTCGCGGTCGGGCAGTACCAGTACATGTCTCACGTCGCTCACGGGAGCCATTGTCGGTCAGCCCCGGGCACGGTCAGCCCTTGGGCACGGTCTGCACGTCGAGGTCGATGCGGATGCTGGGGCCGACCACGGCGATGCCGCGGGCCAGCATGGTCTGCCAGCTCACCGTGAAGTCGTCGCGGTGCAGCTCGGTGGTGGCGCGGCAGGCGGCCCGCGTCTCGCCCTCCATGCCGTTGCCGAGGCCGAGGTACTCGGTGTCCAGCGTGACGGTGCGCGTCACGCCGTGCAGGGACAGCGCACCGGTGACGGCCCAGCGGTTGCCGCCGCGGTGGGTGAACCGGTCGCTGTAGAACTCCAGGGTCGGGTACCGCTGCACGTCCAGGAAATCGGCCGAGCGCAGGTGGTCGTCGCGCATCTTCACGTTGGTGTCGATGGACGCCGCGTCGATCACGACGTGCATCGCCGACTGCTCCACGTCGTCGGCGATGCGCACGGCGCCCGCGAAGGAGTTGAAGCGGCCGTGGATCCGGGCCAGTCCGATGTGCCGCGCGGTGAACGCGATCGAGGAGTGCGCCGGCTCGATCTCCCAGTCGCCGGGCGCGGGCAGCTCCGGCGGCTGGGCCACCTGGAGCGTCACGTCGCCGAGCGAGGCCAGCGTGTCCTCGACGACCGTCACGGAGGCCCGGTACGGCGTGTAGCCCTCGGCGGACACGGCGAGCCGGTACTCCCCCGCGGGCACCGTCGCCACGAACGACCCGAAGGGGTCCGTACCGCCGCCGACCACCTTGCGCCCCATGGTGTCGCTGACCGTGAACTCGGCGTTCGGCACGGGATCGTTGACCGGGTCGAGGACGCGGCAGCTCAGCACTCCGGCGTCCGGCGGGGTGCGCACCGCCGCCAGGGGACCCGTCCGTTGCATCCGCTTCGTTCGGCTTCCCAGCAAGCGGCCGATCATTTGCGACACCCTCTGCACGACATGAGAAAACTAGTTGACGGAGAAACATTCGATCACCGATGTGGCTTTCGAGGCAACACGGGACCACATCGCAGGAAACCGTCACATGTGCAGGGAGTGGGCGGGAGTAGCCCCGTGTGGTCCGGTTTCGGCCCACCGGGCGGGATTTCTCACAGCCGGGACACAGGCGGCGCGGGCGACGTGGGCGACGCGGTCGGCACTTCGTCGAGACGGATGCCGAAGTGGTCGCGGTAGGCCGCGAGCACCTCCGTGTCCGTCTCCAGCTCCCGCTCCTCCCGGCCGCCGTCGACGGCCGTCGTGGTGAGCCGGCGGCCACTGAGCGTGATCCTGCCCCCGTCCTCCGTGAGCCGCGAACAGACCGGTGACTGGAGGAAGTGCGACCGGGGCGAGGTGCTGTGCCACCACGCGCCGGTCACGAAGTCGTCCAGCACCCTGGGGCGCCGCTCCACCCGGTAGACCGGCTTGCCGTCCCGCAGCACGTCCAGGTCGAGGCCGCCCGCCGCACCCGCCGCACCCGTCCCGGCCGCTCCTCCGTGTCCGCCACGCGCCCCGGCCGCGTCCGGTCCCGCCTCGACGACCCGGAACGTCCCCCCGGGGTCCGCCTGCTCGCCCCGCTCCCCGACGGCCAGCGGGCCGTGGCTGTGCGCCCCGAAGCCGACGTCCGCCAGCCGGTCGCCCCCGTCCACCGTCCGCACCAGCAGCGCCAGGTGGTCGTACGGGATCCCCAGGCGGCCCCCGTCGCCGTACACCCGCGCCGCCAGCAGTGCGACCTCGTATCCGAGGGCGGTGAGCAACGCGGCGAAGAGCCCGTTGAGTTCATAGCAGAACCCGCCCCTTCCCGCGCCCACGACCTTGTCGAGGAGCCGCTTCTCCTCCAGCACGATCTCCTCGCCCAGGTGGACGGAGAGGTTCTCGAAGGGCACCTTTCGCAGATGGCGCAGGTGCAGCTCGCGCAGGGATCCGAGGGTGGGCTCCGCGGGGCAGTCGGCTCCCAGACGGTGGAGGTAGGCGTCGGCCTGTGCTCGTTCCATGCCCCCAGTCTCGCGTCACCCCGCGGCCCTCACCCCTCCCAGTACAGGCCGCGGACCTTCGCGCTCGTGACGGTGATCGGCGCCTCGTCGCCGGAGTCGGCCGGGTAGTACACGAACTCGAAGCGGAGCCGTTCGTCGGCGACGATCGAGCCGCTGTTCCCGAAGTCCGGGAAGCTGCTGCCGTCGGTGCCCACCCGCTCGACGATCGGGCCGGTCCACCGGGTTCCGTCCGGGCGCAGGTGGTAGAAGCGGCCCTGGAGCGTGGAGCCGGGTGGCACGTCCGCGCGCAGGTAGGCCGTGGCCTGGTAGTGGGAGGCGCCCTTCAGCAGGTCCACCCCGTCCACGGTGAGCGTCGTCCACCGCCGGGGCGTGATCTCCTGGTCGTCGCCCTCGGACCGGCTGATGGCTCGCGGCATGTCTTCCTCCTCGAAGTCGCCGGGCGTCCAGCCGGCGGGGTGGGTGAGGCGTTCTTCGACCCGGGCGCGCATCGACGCCATGGTGAACCCGCGCGGGTCGACCTTCCCGGGCTGCCACTCGAGGTGGCCGATCACCGAGCGCTCGTTCCAGCCGTGGTGGCGGCACACGGCCGCGGCGGCCCGCTCGATCGCGTCCAACTGTGCGGCGGGCCACGGGTCCTTGCCGTCGCCGAGGTTCTCGCACTCGAAGCCGTAGAAGTGCGGGTTGCCGTCGGTGTTGGCCTCGTTGTCCGGGGGCAGCGCCTTCTCCGCGATCACCGCGCGCAGGACGTCGTCGTCGCCGAGGCCGGCGTGGTTTGCCCGCCCGTAGCCGACCAGATGGACCTTGCCGTCCTTGGTGATGACGCCGTGGCACAGGGGGCCGGGCAGGCTTTCGTAGCCCTTGCGGCAGATCTCCACGGTGGCCGCGCTGCCCCGGGTCACGGTGTGGTGGATCATCACACCGTTGACCGGTCCCCAGGCCCCCTTGTGGTTGCGGTTGTGGTTGCGCCAGTCGCCCACTTCGACGACGGTGAGGCCCTCCGCCTTCAGTGCCTTGAGGAAGTTGCCGGCGGTCATGGGGGTGGCCATCAGACACCCTCCGGCCACGACCGCGTGACCCGCCGGTCGTCCTCGCCGGGCCGGTGCACGACGGTGTGCCCCGGCGTGGGGGGTTGGGGCATGGGTTTCTCCTTCTGCCGGTGGGACGGGCGTCCCGTCGCCGAGCCCGTCGTGCTAAGGCGGGCAACGGCGGGGACGCCGCCATGTCTTGGGGTGATCCGTGGTCGGGTGGTGTGTGTGGGGGGCCGTGGCCGGGGCCCGGCGGCTGCACGGCACGGCGCGGTCTTCCGCGCTGATCTGGAAATTCCCGGTGATCCCACGGCCTACGCCTCCCAGGGCACAGCAGAGGCGGAAACGGCTCGTGATCCGGCCGGTGCCCGGTCCTCACTCACCCGCCACCCGCAACTCCTTCCCCGTACCGGCGACCGCCAACGCCCCGTCCCGGTCCGTGCGCAGGACCCTCGCGCCCTGGGCACGCAGGGCCGCGACCGTGCCGGGCGCCGGGTGGCCGTAGCTGTTGTCCTCGCCGCAGCTGATGAGGGCCAGGCGTGGGGCGACTTTCCGCAGGAACGCGAAGTCCTGGTGGGCCGAGCCGTGGTGGGCCACCTTCATCACGTCGACGCCTTCCAGCGCCGCTGCCGCCGGGGAGCGGGCCAGCTCCCGCTGGGCCGGGGGTTCCAGGTCGCCGAGGAGGAGCAGGCGTATGCCCGCCGTGCGGACCAGGAGGGTGACGCTGGCGTCGTTGGGGCCGCTTTCCGTGCCCGGTGCCGTGGTGGCCGGTGGGCTCGGTGGGGGCCACACCACCTGCCAGGACAGCGGGCCGGAGCGTCGCTGTTCTCCGGCGGACGCGGATCGCAGGGGGAGGTGCCGGGCCGTTGCCTGGCTGCGGACGAACTCGGCCTGGTCCTCGGGCTCTTCGAGGGCGGTCGTCTCGATCGCGCCCACCGAGCGGCCGCGCAGTACCCCGGGCAGCCCGGCCACGTGGTCGGCGTGGAAGTGGGTGAGCAGTACGAGGGGGACGCGGGTGACGCCGAGGGAGCGCAGGCAGTGGTCGACCAGGGTGGGGTCGGGGCCCGCGTCCACGACCACGGCCGTCCCCTCTCCCGCCGCGAGGACCAGCGCGTCGCCCTGGCCCACGTCGCACATCGCCATCCGCCAGCCGGGAGGGGGCCACCCCTTGATGACGCGGGCCAGCGGGGGCGGCTGCACCACCAGGAGGATCAGGAGCAGGGCGCACAGGCCGCACCACCAGGGGTGCCGCAGCAGGCGTCGGCCGGCCAGCAGGCCGCCCACCGTGACGAGGGCGAGCAGCGCCGCCCCGGCCCAGCTGCCCGGCCAGTCCACTCCCGCGCCCGGCAGCCGGGCGCCGGTGCGGGCGATCCCCGCGATCCACTCGGCCGGCCAGCCTCCGCACCAGGCAAGGGCCTTGGCCGGCGCCATCGCCACCGGCGCCGTCGCCAGTGCCGCGAAGCCGAGCACGGTGGCCGGGGCCACCGCGAACTCCGCCAGCAGGTTGCACGGCACCCCCACCAGGCTCACCCGCGCCGACAGCACCGCGACGACCGGAGCGCACAGGGCCTGAGCGGCACCCGCGGCGGCCAGCGCCTCCGCGAGCCGGGGCGGTACCCGGCGCCGGCGCAACGCCTCGCTCCACCGTGGAGCGAGCGTGAGCAGGGCCCCCGTGGCCAGCACGGAGAGCAGGAAGCCGTAACTCCGGGCCAGCCAGGGATCGTAGAGCACCAGGAGCAGTACCGCCGTCGCCAGGGCCGGCAGGAGTGATCTGCGGCGTCCGGTGGCCAGGGCGAGCAGGGCGACGGAGCCGCAGGCCGCCGCCCGCAGCACGCTCGGGTCGGGACGGCACACGACGACGAAGGCCGACGCGAGCAGGCCGCCGAGCAGCGCGGTCGTGCGCAGGTGCAGGCCGAGGCGGGGCGCCAGGCCCCGGCGCTCGCTGCGCTGGGCCAGGCCCGGCGGGCCGAGGAGCAGCGCGAGCACGATCGTGAAGTTGGCGCCCGACACGGCCAGCGTGTGCGTCAGGTCGGTCTCCTTGAACGCCTCCTCCAGCTCCGGCGTGACGCGTGAGGTGTCGCCGACGACCAGGCCCGGCAGCAGCGCCCTCGCGTCCGCCGGCAGGCCCTCGGTCGCCTCGCGCAGACCGGCTCGCAACCGGCCCGCCAGGCGTTGCGCCGTCGAAGGCCCCGCCGTCGTCTGCGGTGCCTGCCGGCCGGCCCGTACGCGCAGCACCGCGGCGATCCGGTCGTCCTGCCTCCTCGGGGGCGACAGGCGGGCGGTGACGCGCAGCCGGGTGGTCGGCAGCAGGTTCAGCCAGCGGGAGGACGCGGCCCGGGTCCGGGACTCGCCGACATCCACGAGGACGAGGACCGGCGTCCGGGTCGTCACCGCCGTCCCGTCCTTATCCGTCACCTGCCGCACGTCGGCCTCGATCAGCACCGTGGGCGGCACGGCACGGTCGCCCGTGACGCGCGGCCGGGTGAGGCGGGGGTCGGCCGTGACCTCGACCTCCGCGGTGACGGTCGCGTACTGCCGTGCCAGCTCCGGCAGGGGCCCCGCGCGCAGGTCCGCGCCGTGCAGTGCGGCCGAGGTCGCGGACGCGGCGACGCAGAGGAACAGGGCGGCGGCCAACGGTGTGTGAGGCCGTCCGCGCACCGGCCCCAGCAGCAGTGCCGCGGCCAGGAGCAGGCTGCCCGTCACCAGCACCACCGCCCAGCCGGCCGGCACGTCCAGCACCAGTGCCGCCGTCGCCCACGCCGCCAGGGCGGGCGGTACCAGACGCAGGTCCGCGGGGCCCTCCTGCCGGGGGTGGGCCGCGCCCAGCCGGTGGCCGGAGGCGGCGTGCACCGCGGCGCGCGGGGACCTCGCACGGCGCTCCCCCGGCTCGTCGGGCTCGTCGGGCCCGGCCGGCTGGTCGAGCCGGCCCGGCCGGGCCGCTCCCGTCACGTACGTGTTCATGGACGTACGAGCTCCCGCAGATCGGCGAAGCGGCGCTCGCCGATGCCGTTGACCTCGCGCAGCTGGTCCACCGAGCGGAAGCCGCCGTGCTGGGTGCGGTAGTCGACGATGTGCTGGGCGAGGACCGGGCCGACGCCCGGGAGGGTTTCGAGCTGGTCGGTGGTCGCCGTGTTGAGGGAGACCGGCGCCGCGGGCCCCGCCCCCGCCTGCCCGCCGGACGCGGTCCCCGCTCCGGGCGGGGGCGGGGGTGCGGACGCTCCGACGATCACCTGCTCGCCGTCCACCAGGAAGCGGGCCCGGTTCAGTCCGTCGGTCTTCGTGCCGGGCCGCACGCCTCCGGCGGCTCGCAGGGCGTCCGCCACGCGTGAACCGGCCGGGAGGCTGTGGATGCCGGGGTCGCGGACCTTGCCGCCGACGTCCACCACGATCTCGGGCCCGGCCGTGGCCGTCGGCGCGGTCCTGGACTCGGGCTCATCGGTGGTGGCGGGGTCTCCGGTCGCAGGCTCCGGTTTTCCGGCTCCGTACGCCGCCGCCTCCCGGACCACCTCGGGTGCCGCCACGGGCTGGGTGCGACCGGACCAGAAGTGCTGCACCGCGAAGACCGCCGCGACGACGAGCAGCACCGACAGCGCGGCCACGCTGCGCCGCTCCAGCCCGCACCGTGTCTGCAGCCACAACGGCATCCGCTCCCGCAGTGCCTGCCCGGTCCGCTCCCGCCAGGTCGTCGTGGGACCGCGGGAGTCGTCCATGCCCGTGGCGCCAGGAGCATCAGACACATCAGACACATCAGGGATGTCGAGAACATCATGAGTGTCAGGGCGGCCGGGCGGCGGCGGCCCTTTCCCCGACTCGCCCCGCCCTCCTTCGCACCCGGCGTACTCGGTGCGCTTCCCGAACAGCGCCTCCGCCCTCCGCCGCAGCTCCTCCGGGGGCGCCTGCCGGCGGCCGTGCCGGGCATGGGAGCGGGGGCGGGCGTGGGATCGGGAGTCGGGTGCGCGACGGTGGACGAGGCGGCCGTCGGAGGCCGGGGCGCGGCCCGGGCCACTGGTCGCGGACGCGGTGCGTGAGCGTGATCGAAGAGCCATGCGACGAGGATCGGGCACCTCGGCATCCTCGCGACGATCATGGTCAATTCCCGGGGACTACTCACCGGTTGTGGAAAACTCCGGCCCTCTCACGGGTGACACCGCACACCGCACCACACACCACATCCCTCGCCCATCGCCCCCCCCCGGCGCGCCCGGCCCCCGGCCCCCGGCCCCCGGCCCCCGGCCACCAGCCCCCGACCGTCGACGCCCGGCCGGCACACGCTCACCGCGGTGAGACCACGACCCCCAGCAGCCCAGGCCCCGTATGCGCACCGATCACCGCACCGACCTCGCTCACGTGCAGGTCCGCCAGCCCGGGCACCCGTTCCCGCAGGCGGTCCGCGAGGGCCGACGCCCGGTCCGGGGCGGCGAGATGGTGGACGGCGACGTCGACGGGTGCGCCGCCCGCCCGGTCGGCGGCGATCTCCTCGAGCCGGGCGATGGCCCTGGACGCCGTCCGGACCTTCTCCAGGGGTTCGATGCGTCCGCCCTCCAGTTGCAGCAGGGGCTTCACGGCGAGTGCGGAGCCGAACAGCGCCTGGGCCGCCCCGATCCGGCCGCCGCGGCGCAGGTAGTCGAGGGTGTCGACGTAGAAGTAGGCGGAGGTGCCCGCGGCCCGCTTCTCGGCGGCGGTGACGGCCTCGTCCACCGTGCCGCCCGCCTCCGCCGTCTCCGCGGCGGCCAGCGCGCAGAACCCGAGGGCCATCGCGATCATCCCGGTGTCCACGACCCGTACCGGGACCGGTGCCTCGCGCGCCGCCACGACGGCCGCGTCGTGCGTGCCGGAGAGTTCGGCGGACAGGTGGAGGGAGACGATGCCGTCGGCGCCGGACTCGGCGATCCGGCGGTAGGTCTCGGCGAAGAGCCCGGGGCTGGGGCGGGAGGTGGTGACCGGCCGGCGTTTCTGGAGGGCCTGGGCCAGGGAGCGGGTCGAGATCTCGGTGCCCTCCTCCAGGGCCCGGTCGCCCAGGACGACGGTCAGGGGGACCGCGGTGATGTCGTGCCGCTCCATCGTCCGGGCCGGGAGGTAGGCCGTTGAATCCGTGACGATAGCGACATGGCGGGACATGAGCTGGAGGTTACCTGGCGTAGTGCCCGCACGGCAGTCCGGCCCCGACGACCGGGCGTTCACAGGCCCCTGGCGGACGCGACCGCACAGCCGGACGAGTCGGCCAGGCGAGGACACACATCAGGTGAGGTGAGATCACGTCCGGTCGGGTCGGGTCGGGTCGGGTCGCGTCGGTTCAGGTCGTGCTCTCGGGCCGGGTCTTCTTCTGCCAGGGGTACACGGGACGCGCGGCGGGCGGGGTGATGGCCGGGCGGTCGGGGTCCCCCGTCGCCGCCTCCCGCGCCGCCGGGGAGTCCGGCCAGGTCTGCCGGGCGGACGCGGCGTCGGCGGGCGGGGCCTCGGGCCAGGACGGCGGTGCGGCGGCCGGCCCCGGCGCCGTCCCGGCCTGCGTCGGCGTCGTCTCCGTCCAGTGCCGCAGCGCACCGGCCTCCACGTCGATCTGCGCGCTCAGCGAGTCCAGGTCGTCGTCCGCGAAGCGGCGGGCGCGGTCACGCGCCGCCCAGCGCAGGGCATCCGCCGACCGGGTGACGCGCTCGGTGCGCTCACGCAGTCCGGGCAGGCGCTCGGCGAGGGTGGCGCGGTCCGGCTCGGACTCCAACCGCCGCAGCTCGCCGTCCAGCTCGAAGCCGTGCGCGCTGAGCCGCTCGAAGAGGGCGAGGGACTCCTTGAGGGACTCGTCCTCGGCCACGCGCGCGTGCAGCGCGTCCTGGGTGGCCCGCATGGAGGTGCGCAGCGTCAGCCGCAGCTGGGCCAGCTCGGCCGCCGGGCCCATCTGGACGAGGGACCTGGCCCGCAGTGTGTGGTCCTCGACGGTGCGGCGGGCCTGGGTGATGCCGCGGTCCACGCCCCGCTTGGCGGCGCCGACGGCCTTCACCGTGGCGTAGACGCCCAGCACGACGGCGAGCAGGAAGAGCAGGGCGAACACTGTGAGCGCTGCTTCCACGAGGCTCCTCCTTCGGACGTCCGGCCCGCGCACCGGCGGTCCACGGCACCTGTCGCGCCGCTCTTCCACGGTAAACGCAACGGGCAGGCCCAGGGTTCCGCAAGAACCCCGAACCTGCCCGTACCGGACCCCGAACCAGCCCCTAGGGGACGCCCCGAAGCGTCTCCCGGCCGGCTCCGGACACCGCCTACGCCGGCACGATGTTGACCAGCTTCGGTGCCCGCACGATCACCTTGCGGATTCCGGCCCCGCCCAGCGCGGCCACGACCTTCTCGTCGGCCAGCGCCGCATTCTCCAGGTCCCCGTCGGAGATGGACGGGGCGACCTCCAGGCGGGCCTTGACCTTGCCCTTGACCTGCACGACGCAGGTCACGGTCTCGTCGACGACGTAGGCCGGGTCGGCGACCGGGAAGTCCTCGTGGACCACCGAGGACTCGTGCCCCAGCCTGCGCCACAGCTCCTCGGCGACGTGCGGGGCCAGCGGTGCGACCAGCAGCACCAGGCGCTCGGCGACCGACCGCGGGACCGGCCCTCCCGCCCGTCGCCCGCCACCCTCGCCCGCGGGGCTTGCGCCTCCGCCCCCGAACACCTTGGTCAGGTGGTTGTTCAGCTCGGTGACCTTGGCGATGGCGGTGTTGAACCGCATGCCCTCCAGGTCCTGCCGCACCCCGTCGATCGCCTTGTGCAGGGCGCGCAGGACATCGGCGTCGATGTCGCTCTCCGCTACGTCCGCCACCGACAGTTCGCCGGTGTTCTCGTCGACGACGTTGCGCCACAGCCGCTGCAGCAGCCGGAACTGGCCGACCACCGCGCGCGTGTCCCACGGCCGGGAGACGTCCAGCGGGCCCATCGCCATCTCGTACAGGCGCAGCGTGTCGGCGCCGTACTCGGCGCAGATCTCGTCGGGGGTGACCGCGTTCTTCAGGGACTTGCCCATCTTGCCCAGCAGCCGGGAGACCTTCTCGCCCTGGTGGTAGTAGGCGCCGTCGCGCTCCTCCACCTCGGCGGCGGGCACCGCGATGCCGCGGCCGTCCCGGTAGACGTAGGCCTGGATCATGCCCTGGTTGAACAGCTTGTGGAACGGCTCGGCCGAGGAGACGTGCCCCAGGTCGAACAGGACCTTGGACCAGAAGCGCGCGTACAGCAGGTGCAGCACGGCGTGCTCGGCCCCGCCGACGTACAGGTCGACGCCGCCGTGCGGCAGGCCCTCGCGGGGGCCCATCCAGTACTGCTCGATCTCGGGGTCGACCAGCTGCTCGCCGTTGTGCGGGTCCAGGTAGCGCAGCTCGTACCAGCAGGAGCCGGCCCAGTTGGGCATGGTGTTGGTCTCGCGGCGGTACTTGCGCGGGCCGCGGCCGTCGCCCAGGTCCAGGGTGACGTGGACCCAGTCCTCGTTGCGGGACAGCGGGGTCTCGGGCTCGGTGTCGGCGTCGTCCGGGTCGAAGGTGCGCGGGGAGTAGTCCTCGACCTCGGGCAGCTCCAGCGGCAGCATCGACGCGGGCAGGGGGTGGGCGGTGCCGTCCTCGTCGTAGACGATCGGGAAGGGCTCGCCCCAGTAGCGCTGGCGGCTGAACAGCCAGTCGCGCAGGCGGAAGTTGACGGTGCCCTCGCCGGCTCCGGTGCGCTCCAGCCACTCGGTGATGCGTTCCTTGGCCTCGACGACGGGCAGGCCGTCCAGGGCGACCTCGTCGTTGGAGGAGTTGATGATCTTCGCGTCGTACGACCCGAAGGCGTCCTCCCACGTCGAGGTGTCGGTGCCGCGGCCGTCGGTCGGCTCGACGATGCAGCGGACCGGCAGCTCGAAGGCGCGGGCGAACTCGAAGTCGCGCTGGTCGCCCGCCGGGACGGCCATGATCGCGCCGGTGCCGTAGCCCATCAGCACGTAGTCGGCGATGAAGACCGGGACCTGCTCGCCGTTGACCGGGTTGGTCGCGTACGCGCCGATGAAGACGCCGGTCTTGTCCTTGGCCTCGGCCTGCCGCTCGACGTCGGACTTCGAGGCGGCCTGCGCGCGGTACGCGGCGACGGCCTCGGTCGGGGTGGCGTGACCGCCGGTCCACGCGTCGCGGGTGCCCTCGGGCCAGGCGTCCGGGGTGAACTTCTCGACCAGCGGGTGCTCGGGCGCCAGCACCATGTAGGTCGCGCCGAACAGGGTGTCGGGGCGGGTGGTGAAGACGGTGATGCGCTCGCCGTCGACGGGGAAGTCGACGCGGGCGCCCTCGGAGCGGCCGATCCAGTTGCGCTGCTGCAGCTTGATCGCCTCGGGCCAGTCCAGCTGGTCCAGGTCGTCCAGCAGCCGGTCCGCGTAGGCGGTGATGCGCATGTTCCACTGGCGCAGCTTGGACTTGAAGACGGGGAAGTTGCCGCGCTCGGAGCGGCCGTCGGCGGTGACCTCCTCGTTGGCCAGCACGGTGCCCAGTCCGGGGCACCAGTTGACGGGCGCGTCGGAGGCGTAGGCCAGGCGGTACTCGCCCAGCACGTCGGCGCGCTCGGCCTCGCTCAGGGTGCTCCACGCCCGGCCCGCGTGGCCGGGGACCGCCCGCTCACCGGAGGCGAACTGCGCGACCAGCTCGGCGATCGGGCGGGCCTTCTCCGCCTCGTCGTCGTACCAGGAGTCGAAGATCTGCAGGAAGATCCACTGGGTCCACTTGTAGTACTCGGGGTCGATCGTGGCGAACGACCGGCGCTTGTCGTGGCCCAGGCCCAGCCGGCGCAGCTGGGACTTCATGTTCTCCATGTTGGCCTCGGTGGACACGCGCGGGTGCGTGCCGGTCTGCACGGCGTACTGCTCGGCGGGCAGGCCGAAGGCGTCGAAGCCCAGGGTGTGCAGGACGTTGTGGCCGGTCATCCGCTGGAAGCGGGCGAAGACGTCGGTGGCGATGTAGCCCAGGGGGTGACCGACGTGCAGGCCCGCGCCGGACGGGTAGGGGAACATGTCCATGATGAACTTCTTGGGCTTGGCCACCAGCTCCGGGTCGCCCGCCAGGTCGCCCTTGGGGTTCGGCGCGGCGTACGTCCCCTCGGCGTCCCAGAAGTCCTGCCAGCGTGCCTCGATCTCGGCGGCCATGGCAGCCGTGTAGCGGTGCGGCGCGGCGTCCGCCGACACAGGGGCACTCGCCGCGGGGTTCGTCTCGCTCATGATCCTCAAAGCTCCATCGATCGTCTCTGCCAGCGGCTGCGACCTTCATGACCAGCGGCTGCGAAGGCCGGGAAATGAAAAATCCCCTCGCACAGGAGGGGACGCCGCGCCGATTCCGGCCACCGGACTACGACCGGGGTCGGGACTGATCAGCGCGGCTCGCTAAGCAGAAGGCGTACGGCACGCATGGCGTCAGGGTACCGCAGTCGCCGAGCAGGCCGCGACGGGCTTCCGGGGCACCGGAATCCGGAGCCCGGGATCCGGAAACCGGGGGCGGACCTGAACCAAGGTCAAAAGTTACTTCGCGTAACGACCGCTAAGGGACACCAGCACGAGCGCGCTGTCATTTGATAACAACGCAATAACTCAAACCTCCTACCCGCGGGTATGGCGCCACTTAGAGTGCGGCAGCGGGACCGCTTTCCCGAACCGCTCCGGAGTTGCCCCCATGAACCCTCCCCCGATCCACCCTCGCGACACCAGCTCGCCGCCTCCCCCCGCGTCCCTGACGTGGGGAGGTACGTCGTCATGACGAACGACAGCACGATGGACGACACCTTCGCCCAGTTCCTCAACTTCGGCGCCGGCGTCCTCTCCCTGGTCTTCCTCAGCTGCTCGGTGATCTGGGGCCTGCTCGCCCAGGACCGGATCGTGCTCGACACCCGGCAGCGGATCCTGGCTCAGGCGGTGCACCGGACCACCGCGGTCGCCTCCGTCGTGTTCCTTCTGGTGCACATCGTGGTCAAACTCGTCCTCGACCACACCACCTGGGTCGCCGCGGTCCTCCCGTTCGGGCTCCTGGCCACGGAGGACGAGGCGTTCGGCGGCCGGGCCGTCCTCATCGGCTTCGGCACCCTGGCCAGCATGCTCATGATCTTCGTGGGCGTCACCGGAGCCCTGCGCAACCGCTTCGCGTCCCCGGCCCCCGTGGCGGCCCGCTGGCGGGCGATGCACATGCTGGCCTACCCGGCCTGGTGCCTGGCCCTGCTGCACGGGCTCTACGCGGGTCGAGCGGCGAAGCCGGTCTTCACGATCCTGTACGCCCTGTCCGTGGTCGGCGTCATGGCGGCGCTGGCGCTGCGCGCGGCGCCCCGGCCGGTCAAGCGCAAGGTCGCCGACCGGATCACCGGCCTCCTCGGGACCGGGGGGCGGCCCGCCCGGGAGGAGGGCGAGGAGGGGGCGGAGAGCCGGTCGAGGGGCACCGCCGCCCTGCCGGGCTACGAGCGCGCCGGGGCGTCCCCGGCACGCGGCGCGTCCCCGTCCGCCCCGCTGTACGAATCCGCGGAGCGTCTCACTCCCCCGGAGCCCGCGGGCGGCTTCGCGGCGGCCTACCGCGCGGTGTCCGCCCCCTCGGGCGCGCGCCGGCCGCCGCTGACGGCCGACCCGGCCGCGTCCGGCGGGCCCGCGGACCTGCGGCCCACCGAGGCGATGCCCGTCGTGGACGGCGTCGGCAGCACCTCGGGCAGCTGGCCCATACCGTCGCCGCCCCCGGTCGGCGAGGCGCCCCCGTCGCACTACGACCCGCTCAACGACACGGGACACACCATCCCGGTCTACGGCGGTCCGGACGCGGCGGGCCCGTCGGCGGACCACTCCGCGCCCTACGCCTCGGGGTACGGGTCGAGTGACGTGTACGACACCCGTGAGACGAACGCGGTCTACGACACGTACTACCCGAACGACACCTACAACAGCGGTCCCGCCCCTGAACCAACCCCCGGTGCGCCGTCGCCGTCCCGCGACTTCGACGCACCGGGTTCCGGTGAACCTTGGAACACGCCTTCCGGAGGCTTTAATTGAACGAGGCCCTGCCCGACGTCCCAGAGGTCCGCGTGGTCGGGCTTCCCCAGCTCACGTCGGGCTTCGACCTTGTCGAGCGGCTTGATCTGCCGATGCACCTCAAGGTGCACGGTCCGCTCGAACCGATGGGCGGGGAGCAGCTCGCGCAGCTCTCCGAACGCATCAACCTGAAGGGCCGCGGCGGCGCGGGCTTCCCCTTCCACAAGAAGCTGCGCTCGGTCGCCGAGGCGGCGATCAAGCGCGGCGTGCGGCCGGTCGTGGTCGTCAACGGCAGCGAGGACGAGCCGGCCTGCCGCAAGGACACGGTGCTGATCAACCGTGCGCCGCACCTGATCCTGGACGGCGCGCTGCTGTGCGCCGAGGCCATGGGCGCCCGCACGCTGGTCATCGGGGTCACCCGCGAGTCCACGCAGCGCTCCATGGAGGCCGCCCTCGCCGAGCGGGGGCTGAGCAACGGCCGCCGGTCCGCCCTCCGCGCGCGCGTGCAGCGCAATCCGGTGCGGATGGTCACCGGCGCGGCGGCCTCGCTGATCCGCTCCATCGACGGCGGCCCGGCGATCCCGCCCGGCCGCAAGGTGAGCGCCTCCAGGAGCGGCGTGGGCGGCGCGCCGACCCTGCTGTCCAACGCCGAGACCTTCGCGCAGCTGGCGATCGCCGCCCGCATCGGCCCGGAGCGCTACGGCAATACCGGCCTGTACGACGAGCCGGGCACCGTGATGCTCACGGTCTCCGGTGCGGTGGCCCGCCCCATGGTGATCGAGGTCCCGACGGGTGTGCCGCTGCGCTACGTCCTCCAGCTGGCCGGCGCCCCGCCGGTGCCGCAGGGCGTGCTGACCGGCGGCTACCACGGCAAGTGGATCGACGCGGCGACCGTGGACGAGGCGATCGTCTCCCGCAACTCGCTGCAGCAGGTGGGCGGCTCGCTCGGCGCGGGCGCGATCCTGCCGATCAGTCAGGACACCTGCCCGCTGGGCGAGTCGCTGCGGGTGGCGCAGTGGCTGGCGGAGGAGAGCGCGGGCCAGTGCGGCCCCTGCTACCTGGGCCTGCCTGCCGCCGCGCGGGGCCTGGAGGACATCCTCAACGAGGGCGGCCCGGCCGCCCTGGAGGCGGTCAAGCAGGTCGCGAAGAACGTGAAGCGGCGCGGCGCCTGCTCGCACCCGGACGGCTCGGCGATGTTCCTGGAGTCGACCGTCAAGGCGTTCACGGACGACCTGGCCGCCCATGTCCTCGGCAACGGCTGCGGACGGCCCGTGGAGGGCGTCCTGCCGCTCTTCGAGGGAGGCAGGGCCCCCACCGGCGTCCCGGGCGGCGGCGGGGAGGAGAACGGCCCCAGCCGCCAGAAGATCTACGTCGACTGGACGCTGTGCCGGGGCCACGGGCTGTGCGCGGACATCCTCCCGGAGGTCTTCCAGCTGGGCGCCGACGGCTTCCCGACCGTCGCACAGGCCGAGGTGCCGCGCTTCGCGGAGGCCAAGGCGGTGCGCGCGGTGCGCCGCTGCCCGGCGCTGGCGCTGCGCATCGAGGAGGACACCCGCACGCAGGCGCCGTCCTCGCGCACCAACCTGCCGGTGCTCTCCCAGGGCCGCGGCCGCCGGGCGCTCGGCCGCTGACCGAAGACGAACGAACCCCCCGGATCGAAGATCCGGGGGGTTCGTCTGTGTGATGTGGAGCTAAGGAGAATTGAACTCCTGACCTCCTGCATGCCATGCAGGCGCTCTACCAACTGAGCTATAGCCCCTTGCTGCCATGCGGCGGAGCCGCATGTCGTTCGTGTCGCCCGGTCTCCCCGGCGGCGACGCCAACATTACACGGTCGACCGGGCACAACACCAAATCGTTTCCGGTTTGCCTGTTCTGTCCCCTTGTGAGGCCGTCAGGCAGTCACGAACGAGTAGAACCTCTTGAGCGTGCAGTGCTCCTCGAGGAGCCGGCCGTAGATCGGCTCGCCCTCGAGTTCGCGGTACGTCTCGATGGGGTCGCCTTTTATGATCAGCGCCCGCGCGCATTCCTCGCACCAGTACTGGTAGTCGGGGTTGACGGGTTCCATGTCGCGCACGATGGGCGTGCCGCTGCCGCACCAGTCGCACTTCCGCCTGTGTGCACCCATCGATCAGCTCCAGCTGTGGCCGCAGGCCGTGCACACGTAAGAGATACCGCCGTTGTCGCCGAGGACTTGGGCCACGTGCCGGGAACCGCAGGAAGGGCAGCTGAGACGGGTGAGCGTGTTCCTCGCCACCGCTCCGCCGAGGAGGTGACCGACCTCCTCGAGGATGCTCCCAGGCATCGCCACTCCCTCCCGTCGGGTCGCGGTCCCCTTCCGGCCGTTTGATTCTGCCACGACCGGGCCAACCCGGTCAGCGACGCCTGAGTACCGGTCCGGACACGGAGTCCATAGACGTATACGCCTGTGGGACGTGTGTTGCTCAAGCGGGCGGAGACGAAAAATCCCGCCCCCCGAAGGGGACGGGATTCGTCCGTGGGTTGTGGAGCTAAGGAGAATTGAACTCCTGACCTCCTGCATGCCATGCAGGCGCTCTACCAACTGAGCTATAGCCCCTGGTGCCACGCGACCCGAGCCGCATGGTCCTTCTCTCGTCCGCTCCGCTCGGCGGGGCGAACAAGAAGAACTTTAGCCTGCGACCTGCCGGAAAGTGAAATCCGGGCCCCCGCCGACCGCGACTCGGCCGTCGTCCGCTCAGACGTCGTCGCCGATGACCGGTTCCGGGAGCGTGCCGGCGTTGTGCTCCAGCAGGCGCCAGCCGCGGGCGCCCTCGCCCAGGACGGACCAGCAGCAGTTGGTCAGGCCGCCCAGGCTCTCCCAGCTGTGCGGTTCCAGACCGAGCAGGCGGCCGATGGTGGTGCGGATCGTGCCGCCGTGGCTCACCACGACGAGGGTGCCGTCCTCGGGGAGCTTCTCGGCGTGCCGGAGGACCACGGGGGCGGCGCGGTCGGCGACCTCGGTCTCCAGCTCGCCGCCGCCGCGGCGCACGGGCTCGCCGCGCTTCCAGGCCGCGTACTCGTCGCCGTACCTGGCGATGATCTCCTCGTGGGTCAGCCCCTGCCAGACGCCCGCGTAGGTCTCCCGCAGGCCCTCCTCCAGGGTCACCTCGAGGCCGGTGAGCACGGACAGTTCGGCGGCCGTGTCCGCGGCGCGCGCGAGGTCGGAGGCGACGATCGCGTCGGGGCGCAGGTGGACGAGCAGTCCGGCGGCGCGCCGGGCCTGGGCGACGCCGGTCCCGGTCAGCTCGACGTCCGTGCTGCCCTGGAAGCGGCGCTCCACGTT
The DNA here is from genome assembly GCF_044754585.1 of Streptomyces sp. NPDC093065. Classification (NCBI taxonomy): domain Bacteria; kingdom Bacillati; phylum Actinomycetota; class Actinomycetes; order Kitasatosporales; family Streptomycetaceae; genus Streptomyces; species Streptomyces sp. NPDC093065. The sequence continues at coordinate 153,885 of NZ_JBIVPJ010000001.1, forward strand.
CCACGCGGTCTGGCCGTGCCGCCACAGGATGACGCGCCGGCCGCGGCCCTGCCGGCCGGCGCTCACCTCGCCGGTGGCGCTCATCGCCAGTCCCCGTCGGTCTCCGTCGCCTCCTCGGCGGCCTGGAGCTTGGCGTGCTCCTCCGCCTTGCCGCGGGTGTCCTTGGCGTCGGCGGGCAGCTCCAGCTCGGGGCAGTCCTTCCACAGCCGCTCCAGGGCGTAGAAGACGCGCTCCTCGCTGTGCTGGACGTGGACGACGATGTCGACGTAGTCGAGCAGGACCCAGCGGGCCTCGCGGTCGCCCTCGCGGCGCACCGGCTTGGCGCCGAGCTCCTTGTTGAGCCGCTCCTCGATCTCGTCGACGATCGACTTGACCTGGCGGTCGTTGGGCGCGGAGGCCAGCAGGAAGGCGTCCGTGATCGACAGCACGTCGCTGACGTCGTAGGCGATGATGTCGTGCGCGAGCTTGTCGGCCGCCGCCTGGGCGGCGGCGTTGATGAGTTCGATGGAGCGGTCGGTCGCGGTCACTGCCTGGCTTTCGGGTCGGCGGTCGGTTGACCTCAAGGGTCTCACGACCGCCGACACGGGCCCACGCGAAGCAGTCGTCCGCCCCGGCCGTCCCTACGACGCCGGCTTGTAGTCCTGGCCGAGCACCACCGAGACCCGCGCGTTCGCGGAGACCTTCCCCTGGGAGACGGAGTCGGTGGGCAGGCCCAGGGTCTTGGCGACCTGGACGGCGTTCTCCTTGTCGGCGGCCTCCGCGTAGACGACCTCCGACGTGGCCTCGGTGGCGGAGGCCGTGCCGCCCGACACGAAGGTGAAGCCGCCGTTGAGGAGGACGACGCGGGCCTTGCCGGTGCGGTCCTCGTCGCCGGTGGCGTTGCGCACCGAGACGCTGACGGCCGCGTCCTTGTCGGGGCTCTTGGCGGTGCCGCCGAGGACGTCCTTGACGACGCTGTCACTGGCCTCGGCGCTGAGCCCGCCGTCGTCCTGGACCGGGAGCAGCGCGGTCTTGAAGTCGCCGCCCTTGGCACGGTCGGAGAGCCCGGCGAGGAAGGTGCCGAGGTCGTTCTCGGTCAGCGGCGGGTCGAGGATCATCCCGAGGGTCTGGACGGTGGTCGTCGCGGCCTGCGGGTCGGAGGACATCTTGCGCAGCACGCCCTGCATGACCTGCCCGAACCGCTGCAGCTGGACGTTGGCCTCCTCGCCCTTGCCGCTGTAGGTGGCGTAGGCGACGGCCATCTTGCCGCTGAGGGTCTGGCCCTTGCCCTTGTGCACGAGGGGCGTGGAGCCCTTGTCCTTGGCCTCCGGGTCGGGGACGTCGGCGTCGGTGTCGACGTCGATGTTGCCGACCAGGTCGACGAGGATCTGGAGGTAGGGCGTGTCCAGGCGCCAGGTGCCCTCGATGTCGGTGCCGAGGGCCGAGTCGAGGGAGGTGCGGGTGACGTCGGGGCCCTCGTCGCCGACGGACTTGGCGAGCGTGGTGGTGCTGCCGTCGTCGCCGGTCAGGGCGAGCGCGTTGGGCACCAGCACGGCGGTGCCCTGCTTGGTGGTGGTGTTGTTGACGAGCAGCGCGGTGGAGGTGCCGCCGCCCTTGGTGTCGTGCAGGTGGACGGCGATCACGTCGCGCTTCTGGGCGCCCGCCGCCGTCGTACCGCCCGTCTTGTCGTCCGAGGAGGACAGTCCGGGCAGCTTCCCGGCGTACCAGAGGTAGCCGACGCCGCCGACCGCGACCAGCGCCAGGACGACGACCAGGGCGACGATGCGCGAGCGTGCGCGCCGGCGGGCCTCCTCGCGGCGCTCGGTCCGGTTCTCCGTGAACTTCATCCAGTCGATGACGTCCTCGGAGTCGCCGGCCGGCTCCTCGACGAAGGCGAACTGCTCGGTGCGGTAGTCCCCGCCGGCCGCGGGAGAGGGCTCGTCGGCGTCCGTCCGCTCCCGCTGCTCGGGCGGGCCGGCCTGCTGCGGGATGTGGGGGCTCTGCTCGGCGACCCGGGGCTGCGGTCCGCTGGTCGCGGCCCGGCCGTAGGGGTCGTACGGCTGCTGCGGGGCCGGGGCGCCGCCGTGCGGGCCGGTGGGGTGGCCGCCGTAGTCGCCGTAGCCCGGCGCGGGCCGCTGCGGCGGCAGCTGACCGGTGTCGTAGCCGCCCTGGGAGCCATAGGGATCGTAGGGCTGCTGGACGGGCTGCTGGGTGCCGGTGGCGTACGGGTCGTAGCCGTAGCCCTGCTGTCCGTACTGCTGCTGCCCCTGGTGGCCGTGCCGGCCGTACTGCTCCTGCTGCTGTCCGTACTGCCCCTGCTGCTGGGCGTACGGGTCGTACTGCTGCCCGCCGGGCCGGCCCGGCACCTGACCCTGGGCGTGGCCCTGGGCCTGGCGGTACACGGGGCGGCCGTACTCGTCGTAGCCGACGAGTTCGTACTGGTCGTCGCCGTGTCCCGCGTCGTATCCGTCGTTCACCGGTGCCCCTCTCGGCTCACTCGCCGCGGTACAGCTGGCGTTTGTCGATATAGCGCACGACTCCGTCGGGCACCAGGTACCAGACGGGATCGCCCTTGGCGACTCTCGCACGGCAGTCCGTGGAGGAGATGGCGAGGGCGGGGACCTCGACGAGGGAGACGCCGCCCTTGGGGAGTCCGGCGTCCGTGAGGGTGTGGCCGGGCCGGGTGACGCCGATGAAGTGGGCGAGGGAGAACAGCTCCTCGCTGTCGCGCCAGGTGAGGATCTGGGCGAGGGCGTCGGCCCCGGTGATGAAGAACAGGTCCGCGTCCGGGTTGAGGGCGCGCAGGTCGCGCAGGGTGTCGACGGTGTAGGTGGGGCCGCCGCGGTCGATGTCGATGCGGCTGACCGAGAACTGCGGGTTCTCCACGGTCGCGACGACCGTCATCAGATAGCGGTCCTCGGCCGCGGAGACCGCGCGGTGGCTCTTCTGCCACGGCTGCCCGGTCGGCACGAACACCACCTCGTCGAGCCGGAACTGCGCGGCGACCTCACTGGCCGCCACGAGGTGCCCGTGGTGGATCGGGTCGAAGGTGCCGCCCATGACGCCCAGGCGTCGCTTGCCCGGCGACGGGCCGTCGCCCGGACCGTTGACCGGGCCGGCGGCGCGGGCGGGCACCGCGTTCTGCGTGCCGCGCGCCGGCGCGTGCGCCGGGCCGGTAGGCGTGTCGTGCTCTCCCATGCGAGCAGACCCTACCGGCCCGCCCGGAGCGACCCGGCCGCGCCCACGGAGCCGCGCGCTCAGCGGTCGCGGTTGAACCGGGTGGTGATCCACAGCAGGAGCAGCAGGACGATCAGCGCACCGAAGCCGGTGACGTAGGGGCTGAGGCTCTCGTGGTTGCCGCCGTGCTCCTCGCCGCCCTCGGCGGCGAGGGTGGCGAACTGGGCGGCGCTGAGGGGAAGGTTCATCTTCGGCAGGACCTATCCGGTGTGGGCGGGACAAGACGTCCGCTCATCGTATGCGGGCGCCCCGCGGGCGATCACGCCGACTCCGCCGTTGGGGACGGGGCGTGGCGGGTCCGGGGGAACCTTCGCATCCCCTCAGTCGTCCTTCTGCTTGTACCCCCGCAGCAGGAACCACGCGGTCAGCACACAGCCCACCACCATCACGATCAGGACGATCCGGAGCAGATTCCCCGGCCCCTGCTGCCCGGCGGCGGTCGCGGCCCCAGCGAGCCAGTCGGCGTGCGGGATGTGCTGCATGGTGTGGACTCCTTCGACGTACTGCCCGTCCACGGTATCTCCGCCTAGGCTGGGCCCGGCTCCGGGGGCGCAAAGGGCCGCACAAGGGTTCGCAAAGGCCAGACATACGTACAGGTCACACATCGCCATACAGTCGTACATGTATATGGGGGAAGAGATGTCCGACAGTCACCACAACGGGCACGAGCACGTGCCGAGCAGGCAGCGCAGGCGTTTCCCCGGCATCTCCTCGCGTGCGTACGAGCATCCGGCCGACCGCAGCGCGCTGGTGGCGCTGCGCAGGCTGAGCGGCTTCGACACGGTCTTCAAGGCGCTGAGCGGCCTGCTGCCGGAGCGGAGCCTGAGGCTGCTGTTCCTGTCCGACTCGGTGCGCGTCTCGGACCGGCAGTTCGCCCATCTGAACGTCATGCTGCGCGACGCCTGCTACATCCTGGACCTGGAGAAGGTCCCCGCGATGTACGTCAAACAGGACCCGGCCCCGAACGCGATGTGCATCGGCCTGGACGAGCCGATCGTCGTCGTCACCACGGGCCTGGTCGAGCTCCTCGACGAGGAGGAGATGCGTGCGGTCGTCGGGCACGAGGTCGGGCACGCCCTGTCCGGGCACGCGGTCTACCGGACCATCCTGCTCTTTCTGACCTCGCTGGCCGTCCGGGTCGCCTGGATCCCGCTGGGCAACGTGGCGATCATGGCGATCGTGACCGCGCTGCGCGAGTGGTTCCGCAAGTCGGAGCTGTCCGCCGACCGTGCGGGCCTGCTGGTCGGCCAGGACCTGCAGGCCTCCATGCGTGGCCTGATGAAGATCGCGGGCGGCAACCACCTGCACGAGATGAACGTGGACGCGTTCCTGGAGCAGGCCGAGGAGTACGAGGCCAGTGGCGACCTGCGCGACTCCGTGCTGAAGATCCTCAACGTGCTGCCCCGCTCCCACCCGTTCACCACGGTCCGGGCCGCCGAGCTGAAGAAGTGGGCGGCCTCCCGCGAGTACCAGCGGACCATGGACGGCCACTACCCGCGCCGCGACGAGGACGGGGACACCTCGGTGCGGGACTCCTTCCGGGAGTCGGCGTCGCACTACGCCACGCACGTGCGCAACTCCAAGGACCCGCTGATGAAGCTGGTCAACGACATCGCGGGCGGCGCCGGCGACCTCGGCGACCGGATGCGGCGGGGCTTCGGCGGCTTCGCGGGCTCCCAGCCGCGGCCGCCCAAGGACGGGGGCGGGCCGGCGGAGGGACCCGACGGCTCCCAGGGACCCGAGGGCCCCGGGGACGACGGAGGCCCCGGGGACGACGGGGGCGACAGGGGCGACGGTCCGCGGTCCCCGCGGGACGGCGCACCGCGCGACGGGGCCTGACGCCCGCCCGCTCACGCCTTCGGCTGGGCGCCCCGCGCGAGGCTGCCGCACAGGGCGGTGGCGTTGTCCGAGGTGTACGGGTCGGTGCCGGCCGGGACGCCGGCCCCGGCCTGCTGCCCGGCCAGCAGCGGGCGCAGGTGGCTCGCCGAGTCCCCGGCGCAGGACAGCGGCCCGGCCTGGACGTAGGAGGCGACGAGCCGGGTCTGGTGCAGCCGCAGGTCGTCCCGGTCGAAGCGGAAGCGCAGCTCGCGCCGGACGGTGAACAGCGACTCCTCGGCCCGGGCGTCGCCGGCCGGCCGCAGCGCGTACACCATGGTGTGGTCGGCGGTGACCTCCAGCGTGGACGCGTCGCTCTCCACGATCCGCAGGCTGCCGTCCACCCGGATGTGGGGGTCGGCCAGCTCGGCGCGGGCGGGATCGAAGCGGATCAGCCATCCGGTGGGCGCGTGCCGGCCGTCCGCGGCGGGCCGCTCGAAGCTCTCGTCGAACTGCTGGAGCTGGTCCGGGTCCAGCAGCACCCGCACGGAGCGGGCCTCCCCGCCGCCGACCACGTCCGGGTCGAGCGCCGAGCGGAGGATGTAGGTCTTGGCGGTGGTGAGCGCGTTCATCACCTGGTCCTCGGAGAAGTGCGCCGTCTGCCGGGCCCCCGGCAGCGGGACCCCCTGGGCCGCGGTCCTGAAGTGCGCGGCGGGACTGTGCGCGTACAGGAAGGCGGCGTCGTCGGCGCCGGGCACCTCGTCGCGCGGCGCGAGCGGGACGAGGGTCATCCGCGCCGGCTCGGCGGCCCGCCCCTCGGCGGGGCTCTGGTAGGGGTGCCGTACGCCCATGTAGATGGCGGTGCCGAAGGCGACGGCGATCAGCATGACGAGGATCAGCGCCTGCCGGGACAGTCCGGCCCGGCGCAGCGGCGGGCGGCGGCATACGGCGGGCGCGTGGTCGGTGATGCGCTCCTGGGCGGAGAACTCCTGGAGCCGGGCAGCGCGCACGAACGATTCGTCGAAGACGACGGATCGGTACTCGTCCTCTCCGCCTCCGGGGCCGCCCTCGGGCGTTCCTCCGGGCGGACCGCCAAGCCCTGCCATACCTTCAGAGTGAGTCTGCGGAAGGTCGTGTAAACGCGCCGGTGCGGGTCAAGTTGGGACAGCTTGGCGCCGTCCGACGGGCAGGTCAGGGGCTGCGCGGAAGCACCGACACGGCCGGCTGGGAGTAGTCGGCGGAGGCCGAGGGCGGCACGGTGCCGCCCTGTTCGGGGCCGGTCGAGGCGGGCGGCGGCACCTGCTGCGGGCCGCTGCCCGAGGAGGCGCCCCGGTAGACGGCCACGAAGGCCAGCGCGACCATGCCGATGCCCATCGCGAGGGCGAGCAGCCAGGCGACGGGCCGGTGCCAGCGGACCTGCTTGCCGTAGGCGGCGGGGGCGCCGTAGGGGCGGTCGAGCGGGTCGCGGTCGTCGTCCGGGTCGTCGAGGTCGGGATCATGGCCGAAATCGCCGTACCCGTCGTCGTAGCGCTCGGCTCTGCTGCGGCCTCGGCGGGCCGCTTCCGCCTCGGTGGCCTCGGCTCTGGCCTCCGCGGCGGCCAGGAGGCGTTCGACGGCGGTCGGCTCGTGCACCGCGGCCGCCTGTACGAAGGCCTCGTCGAAGACCACGGAGGCGAACTCTTCGTCCGACACCCCGCGGTCGTGGTCGTCGTCGGGCTCCCTGCCGTCCGGGAACGGCGTGCCCCCCACGTCCTCCGGCACGGGTCCAGACTAGACCTGGGGGGTCGTTTTGGGCAGACGGCGGGGAAATTCTCCCGGTGGGTGAGATGCCCCGATCGGTGTGCCCGCCGCCCGGCCGTCAGCGGCGTACGTGTCCGTCGCCGGTGACGATGTACTTGGTGCTGGTCAGCTCCGGCAGCCCCATCGGGCCCCTGGCGTGCAGCTTCTGCGTGGAGATGCCGATCTCGGCGCCGAAGCCGAACTGGCTGCCGTCGGTGAAGCGGGTGGAGGTGTTCACCGCGACGGTGGTGGAGTCGACCAGCTGGGTGAAGCGCCGGGCGGCCTGCTGCGAGGTGGTGACGATGGCCTCGGTGTGGCCGGAGGTCCACAGCCGGATGTGCTCGACGGCCCGGTCCAGCGAGTCGACGACCGCGGCGGCGATGTCGTACGACAGGTACTCGGTCTCCCAGTCCTCGGGCGTGGCCTCGACCACGGTGGCCTTGGAGTCCTTGGCGTAGGCCGCCACGCGCTCGTCGGCGTGCACCGTGACGCCGGCCTCGGCGAGGGCGTCCAGCGCGCGGGGCAGGAAGTCGGCGGCGATGTCCTGGTGGACCAGGAGCGTCTCGGCGGCGTTGCAGACGCTGACGCGCTGGGCCTTGGAGTTGATCAGGATGTCGACGGCCATGTCGAGGTCGGCCTGCGCGTCGACGTAGACGTGGCAGTTGCCGGTGCCGGTCTCGATGACGGGGACGGTGGACTCCTGGACGACGGTGTTGATCAGCGAGGCGCCGCCGCGCGGGATGAGCACGTCGACCAGGCCGCGGGCCCGCATCAGCTCGCGCACGCTGTCGCGGCTCGCGCCGGGCACCAGCTGCACGGCGTCGGCGGGCAGTCCGGCCCCGCCCACGGCGTCGCGGACCACCCGGACCAGGGCTGTGTTGGACTGGTAGGCGGAGGAGGAGCCGCGCAGCAGGACCGCGTTGCCGGACTTCAGGCACAGTGCGGCGGCGTCGACCGTGACGTTGGGCCGGCCCTCGTAGATGATGCCGACCACGCCGAGCGGCACCCGGACCTGGCGCAGGTCGATGCCGTTGGGCAGGGTCGAGCCGCGCACGACCTCGCCGACCGGGTCGGGCAGTGCGACGACGTCGCGCACGTCGGAGGCGATGGCGCGGACCCGCTCGGGGGTGAGGGTGAGCCGGTCGATGATGGCCTCGCTGGTCCCGGCGGCGCGGGCCTTGGCCACGTCCTGGGCGTTGGCCTCGACGATCTCGCTCGTGCGGACCTCCAGCGCGTCCGCGACGGCGAGCAGCGCGTCGTCCTTGGCGGCCCGCGGCAGCGGCGCGAGGTCGGCCGCGGCGGACTTGGCCCGGTAGGCGGCCCGGGTGACGGGTGACATCGAGTCGTACGGCGAGAGCGTGGTCATGGAGGGAAGGGTAGTGCGCGCCGTCGGGGCGGTCGCCTGCCGTCCCATCCCGCGAGATAGGGCCACAGAGGGGTCAAAACGGGTGAACGCCGACGGGTGTCGCGGGTGCGGGCCCGTACCCGGCGGCGATGCGCTGGTGGTAGGTGGCCCGGTCGATGACCTCGAGGCCGACGATCTCCCACGGCGGCAGCCCCGCGGTCTGCCGGTGCTCGCCCCACAGGCGCAGGGCGACGGCGGCGGCGTCGTGCAGGTCGCGGGCCTCCTCCCAGTACCGGATCTCCGCGTGGTCGTCGGCGTAGCGGCTGGTCAGCAGGAAGGGGTGGTCGTGCGCGAGCTGTTCGAGCGCCCGGCGCACCTCGGTGAGCGGGGCGCGGGCGCCGGAGACGCTGAGGGTGACGTGCCACAGGCGCGGGGTGTGCTCGGGCTCCTCGCCGCGGAAACGGTCGCCGGCGGCGACGCTGGTGAGGGCGCGCTCCTCGCCGCCCGCGCGGTTCGCGCTCCGGGCGCCGCCGGGGCGCGTGCCCGGAGCGCCGCGGGCGCCCGCACCACCGCGGGAGGCACTACCACCGCGGGGCGCCGCCGTCCCAGGGCGTACTCCGCTCACGACGGCCTCCTTCACGCACGGCTCGGCCCGGTGGTCGGCCGGGCTTGTCCCTGAGGAAAGTTGAGCAGGCCGCGCGAGATCGCGGGGCGGTTTTGCGGAACGTCCACCACCGATTCGGGGACGTTTCGACCCATTACGGGTGCAGGATCACCAGATCGTCCCTGTGTACGACCTCACGTTCGTACGCGGGTCCGAGTTCGCGCGCCAGTTCCCGGGTCGAGCGGCCGATCAGCCGGGGCATCTCCCTGGCGTCGAAGTTGACCAGTCCCCGGGCCACCGCGCGGCCGGTGCCGTCCCGCAGCTCGACGGGGTCGCCCGCGGCGAAGTCCCCTTCGAGGCCCGCGATACCGGCCGGCAGCAGCGACTTGCGGCCCTCCACGACCGCCCGTACGGCGCCCTCGTCGAGGACGAGCGCCCCCCGCGGGGCGGAGGCGTGCTGAAGCCACAGCAGCCGGTCGGCGGAGCGTCTGCCGGTGGCGTGGAAGTAGGTGCCGGTGTCGCCGCCGGCCAGGGCGTCGGCGGCGTGGACCGCGCTGGTCAGCACCACGGGGATGCCGGCGGCGGCGGCGATGCGGGCCGCCTCGACCTTGGTGACCATGCCGCCGGTGCCCACGCCCGCCCTGCCGGCGCTGCCGATCTCGATGTCCGCGAGGTCGGCCGGTGCGCGCACCTCGGCGATCCGCGACGTGTCCGGCCTGCCCGGGTCGCCGTCGTACACGCCGTCCACGTCGGACAGCAGCACCAGCAGGTCGGCGCGGACCAGATGGGCGACGAGGGCGGCGAGACGGTCGTTGTCGCCGAAGCGGATCTCGTCGGTGGCGACGGTGTCGTTCTCGTTGACGATCGGGAAGGCGCCCATGGCCAGCAGCTTGTCCAGGGTGCGGGAGGCATTGCGGTGGTGGGCGCGGCGGCTCATGTCGTCGCTGGTCAGCAGCACCTGGCCGACGCGGACGCCGTACCGGGCGAAGGAGGCGGTGTAGCGGGCCACCAGCAGCCCCTGGCCGACGCTGGCGGCGGCCTGCTGGCGGGCCAGGTCCCTGGGGCGGCGGCGCAGGCCCAGCGGGGCGAGCCCCGCGGCGATGGCGCCCGAGGAGACGAGGACGATCTCCTTGTCGGTCCCGCACACCTTGGCCAGCACGTCGACGAGCGCGTCGACCCGGTCGGCGTCCAGGCCGCCCTCGGCGGTGGTCAGCGAGGAGGAACCGACCTTGACCACGATCCTGCGGGCCTCGCCCACGGCCTGCCTCGTCCCCGGCCCTGCCCCTGCCACGGCCCGTCCGCCTCTCCCGTCGACACGCGCCGATCCCTGCGCTCGCCAGGCAATCTACGCGAAGGCGGACACCCGCCGCACCAGAGTTCACGCTGCGGACAAGTGGCACGCGACCGGCCGGGTCCGAGGCCGTCGAGGCCCGGCGTCAACACACGCGTGTCGTCGGGCGGTCACCCGGCGTTAACCCGGTTGTCCGATGCGCGACGAGCCTGGAGCGACCGCAGTGCCCCTATCCCCGCCCCGTCTGCCCCGCCGCCGTCCCTCCCGCCCGGCCCGGCCCTCCGGTGGCCCCCGCTTCGGCCTGCCCGGGCGACGGACCGCCGTGAAGCTGCTGGTCCTGGCCGTGCTGGCGACCGCCTTCGCCGCGCAGGCGGTGGGCGCGCTGCTGCCGCACGTACCGCTGCTGCTGGCGGCGAGCGCCGCCTCGCTGGCCGCCGAGGCGGCGCTGTACCGGTGGCAGCTGGGCATGGTGTCGCTGTTCGCCCAGTCGCACGCCGATGTCACCGTCCGGCACGTACTGCGCGACCTGCTGCTCGTGATGGGCCTGCTGCGCCTCGGCGAGCAGCACCGCGAGGGTGCCTACGCCCCGCTCGTCGCCGGGCTGCTCGTCTTCTACGCGCTGCACTGGGCGATCCAGGCGGTGTCCGTCCTGGTCCGGCGCACCCGCACGCTGCCCGTGGTGACCCGGAACATCGACGCCTCGGCGCTGCGGCTGACCCCCGCGCCCCCGGCGCTGCTGCGCCGCCCCGGGCACCGGCTGGCCGCCTTCGGGCTGCCCGCGACGGCCGGGCTGCTGGCCACGGCGGCGACCGACGCGCCGGTGTACGGGGCGGCCGGGCTCGCGCTGTCCCTGGCGCTGGCGCTGACGGGCCTGGGCGCGCTGCTGCTGCGGCTGCTGCCGGGCCGCCGGCCCGCCGGTGAGCAGGAGGTGCTCGACTGGTTCGACGCCTGGCTGACGCGGTACCGGCCCACCGTCGGCCTGTACTTCTCGGGCGGAGCGTCCTCGGCGTACCAGGCGAACATGTGGCTGGAGCCGCTGGCCGGGCTGGAAGGGCGGCCGGTGATCGTGCTGCGGGAGCGGCACATGGTGCAGCGGATCGCGGCGACCGACATCCCGGTGGTGTGCCTGCCGAAGGTGTCCACGCTGATGCGCCTGGAGCACTCCACGCTCCGCGTCCTGCTCCACCCGTCCAACTCGGGGAAGACCTCCCAGGTCCTGCGCATCCCGACGATCAAGCACGCCTTCGTCAACCACGGGGAGAGCGACAAGCTGTCCTCGTGCAACCCGTACGCGAAGGCGTACGACGAGGTGTGGGTGGCGGGCCCCGCAGCGCGCGAGCGGTACGCGCTGGCGGAGGTCGGCGTCGAGGACAAGGACGTGGTGGAGATCGGCCGCCCGCAGCTGGACGCCGTGCGGCCGTACGCGGGGCCGCCCGCACCGGGCGCGTTCACGACCGTGCTGTACGCGCCGACCTGGGAGGGCTGGGACGGCAACCCCGGCAACACGTCGGTGGTCGAGGCCGGAGAGAGCCTGGTGCGGGCGCTGCTCGCGGACCCGGGCGTACGGCTGCTGTACAAGCCGCATCCGCTGACGGGCTCGGTGGACCCGCGGGCCCTCGCCGCCGATCTGCGCATCCGGGAGCTGGTGCGGGCGGCGAACCGGGAGCGGGGCGGACCCCGGCCCCCCGCGTCGGCGGGCACCGCCCTGGCCCGGCGGACGGCGGAGCTGGACCGGCTCACCACGGCCGGATTCCGGTCGGCGGCGGACCAGGCGGAGCGGATGCTGCGGCAGCCGGATCCGGAGTCCGGGCGGGCCGGGGCGGTGCGGCGGGCGGAGGCCGCGTGGCAGGACGCGTACTGGGCGTCGCTGCCCGAGTGGGAGCACCAGGTCGTCACGGACGCCCGGCCGCCGCTCTACGCCTGCTTCGACCGGGCCGACCTGCTGATCAGCGACGTGTCGAGCGTGATCAGCGACTTCCTGGCGAGCGGCAAGCCGTACGCGGTCGCCAACACCGGCGCGCTGGCCGAGGACGTGTTCCGCAAGTCGTTCCCGACGGTGGCCGCGGCGACCGTGCTGACGCCGGACGCGTCCGGGGTACCCGCGCTCCTGGAATCGGTGCGTCGTCCGGAGCTGGACGAACTCGCCGGGGAGCGCGCCGCGTTGGCCCTGCGTCTGCTGGGTCCGGCCGAGCCGCCGTCCCGGGAGCGTTTCGCCGGTGCGGTACGGGACCTGTGCGCGGCGGCGGTTCAGCACCGGGCCAGGATGGCGGAGCGGCTCGCCGCGGACCTCCCGCCCGCCGGACCGCTCCCCGGCCCGCGCCGCGAGCCCGCCCGGCCGTCCGCCCCCTCCACGGCCCCGGACCCGCGCAGCCACATCTGAGCCCCGCTTCCGGCCCCGGCGCGGACCGCGCCTGTCACAGCATGGTCACGAATCACGCCTTCCGGAGCGGCGGTCCCGCCCGCCGCCGCCCGCCTGCGGCACCGCCTCGGGCACCCGGCCGGTGCGGCCGGCGGACGGGTCGCGGTCAAGTCGTCCTACGCGTCCTCGCCTTCGCCGGGCCCGCGGCCGTGCGTGCCGCCGTCCCAGACCCCGCCCGTGACCAGCCGGCTCGTCCCGCCGTCCCACGGGGCTCCGTCACCGGGCGCGGACCCGTTCGCGGGCCGCGGAAAACGAGTCGGGCACATGGGGCGGAAAGCGGCGCAAGTCGGTAAAGAGGACAGCGGGGCCGAATGTGAGGAAGTTCTCCGGCTGCTTCGGCGCGGCCCATTCCGGCCGCCGGTGCGGCCATTTCCCGCTGTGGCGGGGCACAGAGTGTCCGACTACCGTGCCCGCGGAAACTCCGCGTGAATCCTTTACGCTGATGCGGCGGCGCGCTCCAGGCCCGAGCAGTGCCCGGAGCGCGTTCCGGTCCCAGCCCGCGGTCCCGTGGTCAGTTCTCGGAACAGGTTGTAAGGATGCCCAAACTCTCTCTCGTTGTTCCCGTGTACAAGGTGCAGGGCTATCTGCCCGAGTGCCTTGACTCCATACTCGGGCAGGACTGCACGGACTTCGAGATCATCGCGGTCGACGACTGCTCGCCGGACGGTTCAGGGGCCATTCTCGACGAGTACGCGAAACGCGACGACCGGATTCATGTGATTCACCTCACGGAAAACGTGGGCCTGGGTCGTGCGCGCAACGCCGGACTGGAAAAGGCCGGCGGCGATTACGTGTTGTTCCTGGACAGTGACGACACGTTGTCGGACGGTGCGCTGTCGGCCATTCGGGACCGGATCGAGGCCACGGGCGATCCCGAGATCCTGGTCTTCGACTACGCGCGTACCTACTGGGACGGCCGCGTCCGCCCCAACCTGCGGGCCGACGTCCTGAAGGAGGAGGGCCCCGACGCCTTCTCCCTCGCCGAGCGCCCCCAGCTGCTCGACCTGCTCCAGATCGTGTGGAACAAGGCCTACCGGCGCGACTTCGTCACCCGGACCGGACTCACCTTCCCGCCCGGCTACTACGAGGACGCCCCCTGGACGTTCTGCTCGCTGATCAGCACCGAGCGGATCGCCGTACTCGACCGGGTCTGCGTGTACTACCGGCAGCGGCGCGAGGGCGGCAACATCCTCAAGACCGTCAGCCGCAAGCACTTCGACGTCTTCGACCAGTACCAGCGGGTCTTCGACTACCTCGACGCGCACGAGGAACTCGCCAAGTGGCGCGCCCCGTTGTTCCGCAAGATGGTCGACCACTACCTGACCGTTCTGGAGCGCCCCGGCCGGCTGCCGCAGGACGCGCGCGCGGAGTTCTTCCACCGGGCCTCGGCCGACTACCGCGCCCGCGTGCCGAAGGACTTCACCCGCCCGGGCGGCGGACGCGGCCACAAGTACGGCATGCTCGAGCGCGACGCCTACACGACCATGGTCAGCGCCCTGGCGGCGGTGAAGCTGCGCCAGCGGGTCAGGACCCGCACCCGCACCGCGCTCAACCGGTCCAAGCGCGGCGCGATGGGCGCCTTCTACCAGTCGCAGCTCAGACTGCCGCTGGACGACAACCTGGTGCTGTTCTCCGCCTACTGGAACCGAAGCGTCTCCTGCAACCCCGCCGCCATCGACGCCGAACTGGCCCGGCTGGCCCCGCACATGCGCCGGGTCTGGGCGGTCCGCGCGGAGAACGCGAGCGGGGTGCCCAAGGGCGTGAAGGTCGTCCGCGTCGGCTCACGCGAGTACTGGTCGGCCGTGGCCCGCGCCAAGTACCTCGTGAACAACGTGAACTTCGCGGACTCCGTGGTCAAGCGCGAGGGCCAGATCCACGTGCAGACCCACCACGGCACGCCGCTGAAGACGATGGGTCTGGACCAGCAGAAGTACCCGGCCTCCACCGACATGGACTTCGAGAAGCTCCTCGAGCGCTGCGACCGCTGGGACTACAGCATCAGCGCCAACCAGTTCTCGACCGTGATCTGGGAGCGGGTCTACCCCTGCTCGTACACCACGCTGGAGACCGGCTACCCGCGCAACGACGTGCTCGTCACCGCCGGCTCGGAGGAGGTGCGCGCGGCCCGCGCCGGGCTCGGCCTGGCCGACGGCACCAAGGCCTTCCTGTACATGCCGACGCACCGCGAGTACCAGCCGGGCTTCACTCCCCCCCTGAACCTGTCGGTGTTCGCGCGCGAACTCGGGCCCGACGTGACCCTGCTGGTACGCGGCCACTACTTCTACGGCAACTCCCCGCACGTCGACGAGCTGCGCCGCACCGGCCGGATCATCGACGTCTCCGGGCACGCCCGGGTGGAGGAGCTGTACCTCGCGGCCGACGCCCTGATCACGGACTACTCCTCGGCGATGTTCGACTACGCCGTACTGGACCGCCCGATCATCAGCTACGTCCCCGACTGGGACGTCTACTCCGCGGTGCGCGGCACGTACTTCGACCTGCTCCAGGAGCCGCCCGGCGCGGTGGCCACGACGCAGGCGGAGCTGCTGGCGCTGCTCGCCTCCGGCGCGTACGACAGCCCGGAGACGGCGAAGCGCCGGGACACCTTCCGCCGGCGTTTCTGTGAATTCGACGACGGACACGCAGCCGAACGGGTCGTGCGACGCGTCTTCCTCGGTGAAGAGAGCCTGCCGCCCGTCGTCCCGTTCGACGAACGCCACCACGCCCCGACCCCCGCCCAGGCGCTCGAACTGGTCGAGCGGGCCTGACCCCGAAAGGAGACCCACCAAGCCATGGCCCCTCGGCTCAGTGTCATCGTCCCCATCTACGACGTGGAGCGTTACCTCCCCGCCTGTCTGGACTCGCTCGCGGCACAGACCTTCCGTGACTTCGAGGTCCTGATGGTGGACGACGGTTCACCCGACGGCTCCGCCGCCATCGCCGAGGAGTACGCCTCCCGCGACCCGCGCTTCAAGCTCATACGCAAGGAGAACGGCGGCCTCGGCGCCGCCCGCAACACGGGCATGGCCCACCTGGCGCCCGAGTCGGAGTTCCTGACCTTCGTCGACAGCGACGACCTGATCCCGCCGGACGCCTACCGGCTCATGGTCGGCAGCCTCGACGAGAGCGGCTCGGACTTCGCGACCGGCAACGTCTACCACCTCAGGGGCGAGAAGTCCTGGCAGGTGCCGCTGATGCGGATGCTGGCCGGTGAGGCCCGGCTGCGCACCCACATATCCCGGTACGCCAAGCTCGTCGCCGACCGCATCGCGTGCAACAAGGTCTTCCGCCGCACCTTCTGGGAGAAGAACGGCTTCGCCTTCCCCGAGGGCCGGCTGTACGAGGACACCCCGGTCACCATGCGGGCCCACTACCTGGCCGAGAGCGTCGACGTCATCTCGGAGCCCTGCTACTACTGGCGGCTGCGCGAGGGCGAGTCCGCCCCGTCGATCACCCAGCGCCGCACCGACCCGGCGGGCGTGCGCGACCGGGTCACCTCCGTGATGGAGATCAGCGCCTTCCTCGCCGAACAGTCCGGCGAGACCTACGCCCGCCTCAAGCGCGAGTACGACACCCGGGTCCTCCGCGACGACCTGCGGCTCTTCCTCAACGTGGTGCCGGACGGCGACGAGGAGTACCGGACCGAGTTCCTGCGTTCGGCCAACCGCTTCCTCGACAGCATCGACCCCAAGGTCGTCATGGACCTCCCGGCCGAGCTGCGCGTGCAGTGGCTGCTGGTGCGCAAGCACCAGCTGGACGAGCTGATCGCCCTGCTGGCCGGCCAGCGCCGCCGGGAGACGCCCGAGGTCAGCGGCCTGGTACGCAAGTACGCCTCCTTCCCCTCCCTGGAGGGCGCGGACCTGCACCTGCCCAAGGGCGCGCTCCGCATCGACCAGCACCTGAACGTGCGCGCCCCGCTGCAGGAGGTGAGCTGGTCCGGCGGCAAGCTCGTGCTGTCCGGCAACGCCTGGATCGACAAGATCGACCTGCCGACGCGCAAGTCCTCGGTCAAGGTGCTCCAGCTGCGCAAGGACAGCTCCCGCCGCCGCATCCTGCTGCCGGCCCGCAACCTGCCGCGCCCCGCGGTCACCACCGACTCCGGCCAGGACCGCTACAACTACGAGTGGGCGGGCTGGGAGGTCACCATCGACCCCACCAGGCTCCGCAAGGGCGGCGAGTGGCAGGAGGCCGTGTGGCACGTGGGCCTCGGCATCTTCGCCTCCGGCCTGGTGCGGCGCCACGCGGTCCACTCCAGCGGCGGCGCGGCCTGCAACTTCCCGCCGTACCACTGGCTGAGCCCGGACTTCCGGATGCTGCCCGCCGTGGAGCGCGGGGCGCTGAAGCTGCGGATCGAGAAGGTCCGCGCCCTGATCACCGGCCGCACCCTGGAGGGCGACCGGATCAAGGTCACCGGTGAGATCCGCGAGCCCCTCGCGGCGGACGAGCAGGTGGTCCTGCGGGTCAAGAACCAGAAGGGCGCCGAGACCCTCGACTACCCCGTCATCGTGGACCGCGCGGGCGCCGGACAGACCTTCTCGGTCGAGGTGCCGGTCGCCGACGTGGCGCTGATCTTCCACGAGGGCGTCGACGAGAAGGCGCAGCCGGAGAAGCGGACCTGGTCCACGGTGCTGGTCGCCACCGACGCCCGGGGCAAGGAGCGGCGCTTCGGCACCGTGATGCAGGAGGGCCTGGCCGACGCGGAGTTCGCGCTGCCCACCTCTCTCGGCACCCAGTCGCACCTGGTGGAGCTGGCCGCGGTGGCGGGCCACACCGGGTTCCTGAAGTTCTCCGGCCGTACCCGCCGCGCCGTGATCGACACCGCCACGGTGCGCGACGGCCGGATCACCCTCACCGGCCACGCCGACCCGCGGCTGTCCGGCTCCCGCTTCCTGCTCAAGCCGCGCAACCGCTACGAGGAGCGCTTCGCCGAGACCCGGTGGCTCGACGGCGGACGCTTCGAGGTGTCCTTCGATCCCTCCCGCCTCGGCGGCGCGGGCGACGTCCCGCTGCGTGCCGGCCGCTGGAACCTCTTCCTGCGGCCCGACGAGGAGGGTGTGCCCGACGTCCCCTTCGTGACCGACCGGCTGGCCGCGGACTCGTTCCCGGTCCAGGCCGAACTCGGTGGCCGCCGCTACTGGCTGGAGAACCGCTGGGGCGACTTCCCGCAGCTGAACGCCCGTTCCGAGCTGAGCGACCTGGAGCGCGGTCCGTACCGTCAGAAGGAGCTGCGCCGGACGGTGTACGAGTCGCTGTCCCAGCAGCCGCTCAGGGACCAGGTCTTCTACCTGAGCTACAACGGCAAGCAGTTCTCGGACAGCCCGCGCGCGATGTACGAGGAGCTGGTGCGGCGCGGCTCGGACCTGAAGCACCTGTGGGCGGTCCGCGACGGCCAGGTCAACCTGCCCGACGGGGTCGAGAAGGTCCGCATGTGGGGCAAGGAGTGGTACGAGGCGCTGGCCTCCAGCCGCTACATCGTCACCAACGGCCACCTTCCCGACTGGATCGTGCGCCGCCCGGGCCAGTCGATCGTGCAGACCTGGCACGGCACGATGCTGAAGAAGATCGGGCACGACATCGACACGCTGCACTTCGACCGGCGCTATCAGGAGAAGCTGGCGCTGGAGGCCAAGCAGTGGAGCCTGCTGGTGTCCTCCAACCGCTTCAGCACGCCGATCCTGAAGCGGGCGTTCTCCTACGACGGCGAGATCCAGGAGGCGGGCTACCCCCGCAACGACTACCTGTACTCCCCCGACCGGGACGCGATCGCGGCGCGGGTGAAGCAGGCGCTCGGCCTGCCCGAGGGCAAGAAGATCGTCCTGTACGCGCCGACCTGGCGCGACGACCAGTCGCACAGCGCCGGGCAGTACCTGTTCGACCTGCGCATCGACCTCGAGGACGCCCAGCGCCGCCTCGGCGACGACCACGTGCTGCTGATCCGCCGCCACTCCAACGTGGTGGACGCGGTCCCGGGCGCGGGCAACGGCTTCGTGTGGGACGCCTCGGAGTACCCGGACATCGCCGACCTGTACCTCGCCGCGGACATCATGATCACGGACTACTCGTCGGTGATGTTCGACTACGCGCACCTGAAGCGGCCGATGCTGTTCTTCACGTACGACCTGGAGCACTACCGGGACACGCTGCGCGGGTTCTACTTCGACTTCGAGCAGGACTCCCCCGGCCCGCTGATCGACAACTCCAAGGAGCTGGTCGACGCGATCCGGGACATCGACCGGGTGCGGGAGAAGTACCAGGAGCGGTTCGACCGCTTCCACCACCTCTTCTGCGACCTGGACGACGGCAACGCGTCCGCGCGGGTCGTCGACCGGATGATCGAGCAGGCCCGGGAGGGCTGACCCGCTGCCGCGAAGGCGAAAGGGGCGGGGCCCGGAGGACGGTGATCCTCCGGGCCCCGCCCCTTTCGCCTTCGGCCGGGTCAGAGCCGCACGGTCTTGACCGAGAGCTGGCACGCGGCCGTGAAGTAGGGCCGCAGCTCGGTGCGCCGGCGGGCGGGCGGCAGCGGGGCGGGCGTCCGGCCCAGCGCCCGGCGGGACTTGCGCACCGCACGGGTCAGCGCGGTGGGCGGCGCCGCCACGGCCTCGCTGAGCACCGGGCGGGGGAAGGTGAACACGTTGATCGGCGCGAGGACGTCGGTCGCCAGCTTGGCCAGCGGCACCCGGGGCGCGTCGGCCGCCGTGCGCAGCGACAGGTCCCAGATGACCTCCTGCTCGTCGTCGTCGGTGTGCTTCCGCACCAGGGCGGCGCAGTCGAGGTCCGCGGCCACCCAGCCGTCGCCCTCGTCGCGCAGCGGGAAGGTCAGCACCCGCTCCTTGTCCCGCCGGTGCACGGCCTCCACGACGGCTCCCGCGGCGGGCCGCGCGCCCCACAGCTCGGCGCGTACGGCGATGGTCCGCTCGTCGACCCCGACCGGGCCGACCTCGGCGTGCACCTCGCGCAGGGCGCTGCGCAGCCGCAGTCCGCCGTCCTCGTGCGGGTGCGGCAGCATCAGCGCCAGGGCCGGCCCCTGCGTGCGCGGCAGCTCCACGGCGAGCAGGTCCCGGGTGTCGCAGCCGTAGCCGTCGGTGGTCAGCGCCACCTCGCGCTCGCCCTCGCGGGTGGCCAGCGCCAGCTCCCAGGTGCCGTGCGGCAGTCCGGCGTCCCAGGGCACGACGGCCTCGCCCCCGGCGGAGAACGGGAAGCGGTGCTCCGCGGCGCCGGCGGCGCCCTTGCGCAGGACGAGGTCGGCCCGTCCGGCACTCGGCGGCAGCGCTCCCACGGCGACGTGGACCGAGCCTTCCCGGTCCACCCGGGCCGTGGCGTGGCGGGGCAGCTCCTTGCGGGCGAGGGCCTCCTCGATGATGGCCTCGAAGCGCTCGCGGCTGGCCCGCTCGTGGAAGCGCTCGGCGTTGCGGATGCCGGCGGCGGCCATCTTCAGGCGCAGTTCGTCGTCCTGGACCAGTCGCCGGATCGCCCCGGCCATCGCCTCCACGTCGCCGCGCGGGACGATCAGCCCGTCCTCGCCGTCGCTGAGGACGTTGCGCGGGCCGTGGTCGGCGTCCGTGGCGACGACGGGCAGTCCGGCGGCCATCGCCTCGACGAGGACGTTGCCGAACGCCTCCCGCTTGGAGGGCAGGACGAAGATCGAGGCCTTGCCGAACTCCGGGGTGACGGGCGAGGTCTGGCCCATCAGCAGGATGCTGTTGGACAGCCCCAGTTCCTCGATGCGGGCCCGCAGCTTCTTCTTCTCGGCGCCGTGGCCGTAGATGCGCAGGGTCCACTCCGGTGCCTCGGCGTGGACCTCGGCGAAGGCCTCGATCAGCAGGGCGTGGTTCTTGTTGTCGGTCAGGTGACCGGCGGAGACGATCACCTTGTTGGTGCCGCTGGAGCGGATCGTGGAGGCCGGCACGCAGTTGGGCATCACCGCCAGGCGGTTGCGCACCGCGGGCACCTGCCGGGCGAGCGCGGCGACCTCCTCCGGGGTGAGCGCGGTGAGGGCGTCCAGGTGGCGGTAGGCGGGGAAGAGGCGCTGCTTGATGTCCGTGGCGTAGATGGCGGGCATCGAGTGTTCCTGGGTGACCTTCAGGTAGTCACCGGGCGCCTGCGCCAGCATGATCGTGTTGCGCGGGCTGGAGCTGACGACGACGTCGGCGTCGGTCGTGTCGAGGTACTCCAGCAGCCGCAGCTCCGCGAGCCGGCTCACCACCGGCGTCTTGGCACCGGCGTTGAGCGGGTAGATCAGCGGGAACTTGTCGGACAGCGGGTCGTCCACGTCGGACACCGGGGAGTGCGGCCGCATGTCGGTGAGCGCCCGGACCCCGACCCGCGGGTCGAGCGGGAAGTACGACTCGTCGCGCACCTTGCGCAGCGCCACGATCTCGACGTCGTGGCACTCGGCCAGGGCCCCGGCGAGGTTCTGCGTGGCGCTGACCACGCCCCCCATGTGGCACAGATCCCGAACGAGGAATGCGATCTTCACTTTGCGGCTTCTCTCTGCTCCCGGGAACGGCTGGTCAGGCCGAACCCCCACCCCTGGCCACGCACATGTGGCCACATCCTCCTCACAAAGTACACACAGCCGCTCGACGACGGGTCACGCCCCCGACACGTCTGTGCAACCCTGTGCACAGCAAGATGCCGCCCGCGGGGTTGCGGTTCCACGGGCGGCCGTGCGCGGCGCCACCGGTCCGTCCCGGAGGCGGCCGCGCCGCGCTGTCGAAGGGACGTCAGAACGGCTCGAAGCCGTCGAACTCCTGCTGGGCCTCGTCCCGTTCGGCCTCGCGGTCCCGGCGGCGCTGCGCGGCGGGGCGGGGTTCCTCGAAGCGGTGGTCCTCACCGCGGCGGCCGAGCATCTCGGCACCGGCCGACATCGACGGCTCCCAGTCGAAGACGACCGCGTTGTCCTCGGGGCCGATGGCGACACCGTCGCCGCCGCGGGCGCCGGCCTTCACCAACCGCTCCTCGACACCGAGGCGGTTGAGCCGGTCGGCGAGGTAGCCGACGGCCTCGTCGTTGTTGAAGTCGGTCTGACGCACCCAGCGTTCGGGCTTCTCGCCACGCACCCGGAACAGGCCGTCCTCCTCGCGGGTGACGGTGAAGCCGGCGTCGTCCACGGCCTTGGGCCGGATGACGATGCGCGTCGCCTCCTCCTTCGGGCGGGCGGCACGCGCCTTGGCGACCAGCTCGGCCAGCGCGAAGGACAGCTCCTTGAGACCCATGTGCGCCACGGCCGACACCTCGAAGACCCGGTAGCCGCGCGCCTCCAGGTCCGGGCGGACCATCTCGGCGAGGTCCTTGCCGTCGGGCACGTCGATCTTGTTGAGGACGACGATCCGGGGCCGGTTGTCCAGGCCGCCGTACTCGCGCAGCTCGGCCTCGATGACGTCCAGGTCGGAGAGCGGGTCGCGCTCGGACTCCAGCGTCGCCGTGTCCAGCACGTGCACCAGCACGCTGCACCGCTCCACGTGCCGCAGGAACTCCAGGCCGAGGCCCTTGCCCTGGCTGGCGCCCGGGATGAGACCGGGGACGTCCGCCACGGTGTAGACGGTGGAACCGGCGGTCACCACGCCCAGGTTGGGGACGAGCGTCGTGAAGGGGTAGTCGGCGATCTTCGGCTTGGCCGCGCTCAGCACGGAGATCAGCGAGGACTTGCCGGCACTCGGGTAGCCGACCAGCGCCACGTCGGCGACGGTCTTCAGCTCCAGGTGGATGTCCTGGAAGTCACCGGGCTCGCCCAGCAGCGCGAAACCGGGCGCCTTGCGGCGCGCGGAGGCCAGCGCCGCGTTGCCGAGGCCGCCCCGGCCGCCCTGCGCGGCGACGTACGAGGTGCCGTGACCGACGAGGTCGGCCAGCACGTTGCCCGCCTTGTCGAGGACGACGGTGCCGTCGGGCACGGGCAGGACGAGGTCCTGGCCGTCCTTGCCGGAGCGGTTGCCGCCCTCGCCGGGCTTGCCGTTGGTGGCCTTGCGGTGCGGGGAGTGGTGGTAGTCGAGGAGCGTGGTCACCGACTGGTCCACGGTGAGGATCACGTCGCCGCCGCGGCCGCCGTTGCCGCCGTCCGGGCCGCCGAGCGGCTTGAACTTCTCACGGTGGACGGAGGCACAGCCGTGGCCTCCGTTACCCGCGGCGACGTGCAGTTCGACGCGGTCCACGAAGGTGGTCATGGGATGTGCCTCCAGTTACTGCCTACTGCGGGAATGTCTCTTGGGTAACACGCGAAAGGCGGACCCGCTTCCCGTGAGGGAAGTGAGGCCCGCCTCGCGAAAGTGTCCGGTCAGGCGACCGGGACGATGTTCACGACCTTGCGGCCGCGGTGGGTGCCGAACTGCACCGCACCGGCCTGCAGGGCGAACAGCGTGTCGTCGCCACCGCGGCCGACACCGGCGCCCGGGTGGAAGTGGGTGCCACGCTGGCGGACCAGGATCTCACCCGCGTTGACGGCCTGACCGCCGAAGCGCTTCACACCGAGCCGCTGGGCATTCGAGTCGCGACCGTTCCGGGTGGACGATGCGCCCTTCTTGTGTGCCATGTCTTCTCAGTCCCTTACTTCGCAGCCGCGGGGATCTCAGTGACCTTGATCGCCGTGTACTGCTGGCGGTGGCCCTGACGACGGCGGTAGCCGGTCTTGTTCTTGTAGCGCAGAATGTCGATCTTCTGGCCCTTGTGGTGGTCCACGACCTCGGCCTGGACCTTGATGCCGGCCAGCACCCACGGGTCGCTGGTCACAGCGTCGCCGTCGACGACGAGCAGGGTCGAGAGCTCGACCGTGTCGCCGACCTGGGCGGTGGAAATCTTGTCAACCTCAACGATGTCG
Organism: Streptomyces sp. NPDC093065; assembly: GCF_044754585.1. Lineage (NCBI taxonomy): Bacteria > Bacillati > Actinomycetota > Actinomycetes > Kitasatosporales > Streptomycetaceae > Streptomyces > Streptomyces sp. NPDC093065. Next base: position 177,164 of record NZ_JBIVPJ010000001.1, read on the forward strand.
CCGACAGCAACCTTGTGCTGGCGACCACCGCTGCGCACGATGGCGTACACGCGGATCTCACTCTCTCGCTCTGGAACGGCACCCCCGCAGTCCAGCCGCCCGATGACACACGGACGGCCTCTCCCGGCCGGAGCCCGCGAGGGCACACGACCCGGAAGGAAAGAGGTTTACGGGGATGTGACGCGTCAGTCGACACGCCGACGGTCAAGATTACGGGGCCGCACGACAGGGGTCAAACCGGGCCTGCGGCGTCAACCGGAGACCGCCGCGGCGTACTCGGCGTACGCCTCCCCCGCCCGCGCGGGCGACAGGTCGAGGTGCTCCAGGATCGTGTACCGGCCGGGCCGGGTCTGCGGCGCGAACCCCACGGCCCGTACGAACTCGTCGTCGCCGAACCCGATCTCCCGGGCCACCACCGGCAGCCCGTGCCGGCGCAGCGTCTCCGCCATCAGCAGGGAGCCCTCCCGGTCGCCGCGCAGGTACGTCGCGAAGGCCGCGCCGATGCCCACCTGCTCGCCGTGGCTGGCCGCGCGCCCCGGGTACAGCAGGTCCAGGGCGTGGCTGATCTCGTGGCAGGCGCCGGACGAGGGCCGGGTGTGCCCGGCGATGGTCATGGCGATCCCGGACAGCACCAGGCCCTCGGTCAGCACGGTCAGGAACCCGTCGTCGCCGCAGCCGCCGGGATGGCGCAGCACGGCCTCCCCGGCCTGCCGGGCGAGGGCGGCGGCGAGGCCGTCGACCTTCTCGCCGGTGACCCGGTGGGCCAGCTCCCAGTCGGCCACCGCGGAGACGTTGGAGACGGCGTCGCCGATCCCGGAGCGCACGAAGCGGATCGGCGCCTCGCGGATCACCGCGAGGTCGACGACGAGCGCGATGGGCGTCGGCACGCCGTACGAGCCGCGGCCCGCGTCGTTGTCGAGGATCGAGACCGGCGAGCAGATGCCGTCGTGGGACAGGTTGGTGGCCACCGCGACCATGGGCAGCCCCACGCGTGCCGCGGCGAACTTGGCGCAGTCGATGACCTTGCCGCCGCCGAGACCGACGACCGCGTCGTAGCGCCCCGACTTCATGCCGTCGGCCAGCCGCACCGCGTCGTCGATCGTGCCGCCGCCGACCTCGAACCAGTCGGCGCCGGGCAGGGACGGCTCCAGCCGCCTGCGCAGCCGCGTCCCCGAGCCGTTGCTGATCGCCACGGCCAGCATCCCGGACTGCGAGATCCGCTGGTCCGCGAGGACGCTCGCCAGGTCGTCCAGGGCGCCCGGCCGCACGTCCACGACGAGTGGCGAGGGGATGAGCCTGGTCAGTACCGGCACGTGGTCGTCTCCTCTCCTCGCCGGGACCACCCGGCTGTCGTTGGATGATGCGCCGGAGGGCGGCCGGGGAAACGTGTGGCCCCGTCCGGACGGACGGGGCCACACGTTTTGCGACAGGTGCCGGATCAGCCCTCGTCGGTGGCGGCCGTGACCGACGACGGTGCCTGCTGGGCGGCCGCCGCGGTCTTCTTCGACGCCGTCTTCTTGGCCGTGGCCTTCTTGGCGGTCGTCGTCTTGGCCGCCTTCTTGGCCGCGGTCTTCTTGGCGGTCGTCGTCTTCTTGGCCGCGGTCTTCTTGGCGGCGGCCTTCTTCGCCGTCGCCTTCTTGGCCGTCTTGCGGGCCGCCGCCTTCTTGGCCGGGGCCGCCTCTTCGGCCTCGGGCCCCGCGTCCGGCGCCTCCTCGGCCGCCGCCGACGGGACGACCGTGACGGCCGCCTCCTCGGACGCGGTGGAGGTGGTGGGCTTGCGCACCGCGCGGCGCCGCGGACGGGCCGGGGCCTCGCTCTCGGCGGCCTCGGCGACGGCCGGGGCCTGCGGTGCCTGCTCGGGCTCGGGCTGCTGCCCGGACACCGTGGCCGCGGTCTCCGGGACCGTCAGCACGGCGGCCTCGGCGCCCTCGGGCGAACCGGCCGGTGCGGACACCTTCCGGGTGGCCCGGCGGCGGGTACGGCCCTTGGGCGCGGCCTCGTCCGACGCGGGCGCCGGGGACTCGGCCGGAGCCGGCGCGCCGGAGACGGCGTCCTCGACGGCGGCGGGTTCGGCCAGCACCTCGGCGGCGGGCTCGCGCCGCACGGGACGCTCGACCTCTTCCTTCACCGTGACGTCCTGGGCCGTCGGCTCCTCGGCGGGCGCGGCCTCGGCCTTCGCCTCCTCGGTCCTCGCCGTCCCGGCCTTCGCGGCCTTGGGCGCACCCGCCGGGGCGGACGCCCGACGGCTCGCACGGCGCCGGCCGCGACCGCGCGTGGCGGCGGCCTCGGCCTCGGCGGCGCTGCTGTACAGCTCCTCGTCCGCGCTGAAGTCGGGCGCCGGGAGGGCGACCGGCTCGGCCACCTCGGCGGCCACCTCGGACTCGGACTCGGCGTCCGCCTCCTGCTCCGGCGTCGGGCCGGTCTCGACCCCGGCGACGGCCTCGTGCTCGTGCGGCTGCTCGGCCCCGGCCCGCGCCCGCTTGCGGCGCTTGCCACCGCCGCCGCCACCGGCCGACGAGGGCTGGTCGAGGTGGACGATGACACCGCGGCCGTTGCAGTGGACGCAGGTCTCCGAGAACGACTCCAGCAGACCCTGGCCGACCCGCTTGCGGGTCATCTGCACGAGGCCCAGCGAGGTCACCTCGGCCACCTGGTGCTTGGTCCGGTCCCGTCCCAGGCACTCCAGCAGACGCCGCAGCACCAGGTCCCGGTTGGACTCCAGCACCATGTCGATGAAGTCGATGACGATGATGCCGCCGAGGTCGCGCAGCCTCAGCTGGCGCACGATCTCCTCGGCCGCCTCCAGGTTGTTCCTGGTGACCGTCTCCTCGAGGTTGCCGCCCTGACCGGTGAACTTGCCGGTGTTGACGTCGACGACGATCATCGCCTCGGTCCGGTCGATCACCAGCGAACCACCGCTGGGCAGCCAGACCTTGCGGTCCAGCGCCTTGGCGAGCTGCTCGTCGATCCGGTACGTGGCGAAGACGTCGACCTCGCTGGTCCACCTGGACAGCCGCTCGGCGAGGTCCGGCGCCACGTGGGACACGTACCCGTGGATGGTCTGCCAGGCCTCGTCGCCGCTGACGACGACCTTGGAGAAGTCCTCGTTGAAGATGTCGCGCACGACCCGGACGGTCATGTCCGGCTCGCCGTACAGCAGCGTGGGCGCGCTGGAGCTGCCGCTCTTGGCCTTCTTCTGGATCTCCTCCCACTGCGCCTGGAGCCGCTCGACGTCGCGGCGCAGCTCGTCCTCGCTGGCGCCCTCGGCGGCGGTGCGCACGATGACGCCCGCGTCCTCGGGGACGATCTTCTTCAGGATGCTCTTCAGGCGGGAACGCTCGGTGTCGGGCAGCTTGCGGCTGATGCCGGTCATCGAGCCCTCGGGCACGTAGACCAGGTAGCGGCCGGGCAGCGAGACCTGACTGGTCAGACGGGCGCCCTTGTGGCCGATCGGGTCCTTGGTGACCTGCACGAGGACCGACTGGCCGGACTTGAGGGCGGACTCGATGCGCCGCGGGCCGCCCGCCATGCCCAGCGCCTCGAAGTTGACCTCACCGGCGTACAGGACGGCGTTGCGGCCCTTGCCGATGTCGATGAAGGCGGCCTCCATCGACGGCAGCACGTTCTGCACCTTGCCGAGGTAGACGTTGCCGACGTACGAGGTGGCCTGCTCCTTGTTGACGTAGTGCTCGACGAGCACCCCGTCCTCCAGGACGCCGATCTGGGTGCGCTCGCCGTGCTGGCGGACGACCATGACGCGCTCGACGGCCTCGCGGCGGGCCAGGAACTCGGCCTCGGTGATGATCGGCACGCGCCGGCGGCCCTGCTCGCGGCCCTCCCGGCGGCGCTGCTTCTTGGCCTCCAGACGGGTCGAGCCCTTGATGGACTGCACCTCGTCGGACGGCTCGCTCTTCTCCCGCGCGGGCCGCGGCTCGCGGACCTTGACGACGGTGCGCTCGGGGTCGTCGGTGGAGGAGTCGCCCTCGCCGGAGCCGTCCCCGGCCCGGCGGCGACGGCGACGGCGGCGCCGGCTGCTGCTGGAACCGCCGCCCTCGCCGGAGGGCTCCTCGCCCTCCTCGGCGTCCTCCTCCGCCTGCTCGGCGGTGTCCTCGGCGTCCTGGGCGGCCTGCTCGGCCGCGGTGTGCTCGACCTCGCCGTCCGTCAGGTCGCCGTCGGCCGCGTCGCCCCGGCGGCGACGACGGCCGCCCCGGCGACGGCGACGGCGCGAGCCGGACTCCTCGTAGCCCTCGGCGTCGTCGTGGTCGTCGCCCGACGCGTCGGAGTCGGCCTCGGCCTCGGTCTCGTCGGCGGCCTGGGGCTCGGCCTCGGGCTCGCTCCGGGTGACGGCGGCGGTGGCCCGCTCCTCGGCGGCCTCCTCGGCGGCGGCACCCCGGCGCTTGCGGCGGCGGCGCGAGCCGGCGGGCTGCTCCTCCGGGGCCTGCGCGCTCCCCTCGTCCGGCTTCGCCGGCTCGGCACCGGCCGCCTCGGCGGCGGCCTCGGCCGCGGCCCGCTCGGGCGTCTGGAACTGGGGCTCGGCGAACACGGGCGCCTGGAACACGGCGACCGCGGGACGCGACGGGCGCTTGGGCGCGTCCGCCTCGTCGGACGCGGCGGCGGTCTGCGCCGGGGCGGCGAAACCGGATGCGGCCTTACGGGTGGACCGGCGGCGCGCACGACGCGGAGCGGCGTCGTCGGACTCCCCGGTCTCGGCCGGCGCGGCGGAGACGGCGGGCGCGGCGGACTTCGTGGTCTTCGCGGGCTCGGGGGCCTGCGCGGCGGCCTCGGGCTCGCCGGTCTCGGCGGCGGCCTCGACGGGCGCCTCGGCCGGGGCGGACACGCGGCGTGTGGCACGACGCCGGGTCCGGCCCTTGGGCGCGGCGCTCTCGGCCTCGGCCTCGGGCTCCTCCGCGGCGGGCGCTGGCGCCTCGACGGGCTCGGGGGCCGCGGCGGCGGCCGGCTCGGCGGACGAGGTCACGCTGCGCGTGGCACGACGCCGGGTACGCCCCTTGGGCGCGGCGCTCTCGGCAGGCTCATCGGTCTGCTCCGGCGCCGGCGTCTCGGCGGCGGGGGTGGCGGGCACGACGGTCTCGGCCTCCTCCACCGCCGCGGGAGCCCCGGCGGGCGCGGAGGCGCGACGTACGGCACGGCGCCGCGGCCGCGCGGGAGCCGCGGGCTCCGGAGACGGCTCGGCCACCTCGGCCACCTCGGCGGGGGCCGACTCGGCCGGCGCGACGGTCTCCGCCGGCGCCTCGGAGCCGCCGGACGGCGGACCCGCCGGGCGGGACGCGGCCCTGCGCCGACGGCGCGGCGGCAGGGTGTCGCTGGGGGTGTTCGACTCGGAGTCCGTCGAGGTGGTCGACGACTCGTTGGATTCGGTCGGTTCGAGCATGCGGGGGTTTCTCCCGTCAGGCTCCCGGGCGCCGCGCCTGGTCCGGCATCGACATGTCGACCGCCGGTGACGTCCGCGGCTCGCGCGGTGCGCGGTCGCCGCCGTCCGGGGCGCGGGCGCCGCTCGGAAGCTCATCCGTGTCTTGTCTCGCCGGTTCCGTACCCCTTGTCGTGCACGGCCTGGCGAAAGTCTTGTGGTCGGTGCGCTGCCCGACCCAGGTGGCTCCCGAGTTCGAGGGCGGCGCTACGACGTAGTCCCTGGCGGAACCTTCCTTACGCCGGCGCCTTCGCGGCGGCGGAAGCGGCGGCCGGTTGCGGCTCGGGCGCTTCCGCCTCGCGGTCGGGCGCGAGCGGGTCGGTCACCGCACCGGTCTCTTCATCGAACAGCCCCTGCGCCAGCCTGGTCACCGCTGCGGGGACCGGCGGCGCCAGGTCGGCCACGGCGCGAAGACCGGACAGGACGTCGTCGGGTCGTACGGCAGGCGTCACGTGCCGAACAACCAGCCGCAGTATCGCACAGGGCCGGTCGCTCGGCCTATCAGCCGGTGAACCGTGCGTGGTGACGCACTCCAGATGCGCGACGGCGGAGCGGGTGTCGAAGGTGCGGACGCCGTTCTTCGTACGGCGCTGCACCTCCACCGCCGGGGCCGCGTCGAAGGCCGCGACGGCCCTCTCGGCCTCGGCGGGCTCCACACCTTCCAGCCGCAGCTCCCACACGGAGGCCGTCAGCCGGTCGGCGAGCCCGGAGGTCCGGGCCTCGACCGCGTCGACGACGTCGAGCCCGGCGGGCAGCGACTCGTCGAGGAGCAGCCTCAGCCGCTCCGGGTCGCGCGCCTCGGTGAGCGCGATCTCCAGGTACTCCGCCTCACTGCCCGTGCCGGTGGGTGCGGCATTGGCGTACGACACCTTCGGGTGCGGGGTGAACCCCGCCGAGTACGCCATCGGCACCTCGGCGCGGCGCAGCGCACGCTCGAAGGCGCGCTGGAAGTCACGGTGGCTGGTGAACCGGAGGCGGCCGCGCTTGGTGTAACGCAGTCGGATGCGCTGCACCGCGGGAACGGGCGGCGGGCCTACGGGCTGTCGCTTGCCCAGTGTCGTTCAGTCCTTCGTGAGAGCGGTCGTACTGCTACCAAGAGTACGTGCCTCGGCGGCGGATGGTTCCCTCCGGTCCACCGGCTGCCGCTCGGCGGGCCCCCCGAACAGCATCCGGCGCACGTCGGCACGGGCCTGCCGTACGGAGAGACACGAAGACGGCCCGCCCGAGCCGCGCCGGCACCCGTCCGACGGGCCGCAGCACGGCCTCCCGCAGGAACCGTCCCACGACGACCAGCGCGTCCCACGCCACCCGCACCGGCACGACCAGCACGAGCACGACGATCCGCACCGGAATCCGGACCGCCACGGCCAGACACCCTTCGGCGTCCACCCCAGGCCCCGGTTCCCCCTGCGGCCGCGCCACGGGCGCCTTCTCCAGATCCACCACGAACACGAGGACGCCGCGGAACCCCTTCCGGATCCCGCGGCGTCGCGCCGAGCGCCCCTACTCGACCACGGTCAGCGGCAGCAGCTTCTTGCCGGTCGGGCCGACCTGAATTGTCGTGTCCATGGCGGGGCACACCCCGCAATCGAAGCACGGCGTCCAGCGGCAGTCGTCGACCTCGGTCTCGTCGAGGGCGTCCTGCCAGTCCTCCCAGAGCCACTCCTTGTCGAGGCCGGAGTCCAGGTGGTCCCAGGGCAGGACCTCCTCGTAGCCGCGCTCGCGGGTGGTGTACCAGTCGACGTCGACGCCGGTGGGCTCCAGGGCCTTGTCGGCGCAGGCCATCCAGCGGTCGTAGGAGAAGTGCTCGCGCCAGCCGTCGAAGCGGCCGCCGTCGTCGTAGACGGCGCGGATGACGGCGCCGAGGCGGCGGTCTCCGCGGGAGAGGAGGCCCTCGACGATGCCGGGCTTGCCGTCGTGGTAGCGGAAGCCGATGGAGCGGCCGTACTTCTTGTCGCCGCGGATCTTGTCACGGAGCTTCTGGAGGCGGGCGTCCGTCTCCTCCGCCGACAGTTGGGGGGCCCACTGGAAGGGGGTGTGGGGCTTGGGGACGAAGCCGCCGATGGAGACGGTGCAGCGGATGTCGCCGGAGCCGGAGACCTCGCGGCCCTTGGCGATGACCCGGGTGGCCATGTCGGCGATCTGCAGGACGTCGTCGTCGGTCTCGGTGGGCAGGCCGCACATGAAGTACAGCTTCACCTGGCGCCAGCCGTTGCCGTAGGCGGTCGCCACGGTGCGGATGAGGTCGTCCTCCGAGACCATCTTGTTGATGACCTTGCGGATGCGCTCGGAGCCGCCCTCCGGGGCGAAGGTGAGGCCGGAGCGGCGGCCGTTGCGGGTCAGCTCGTTGGCCAGGTCGATGTTGAAGGCGTCGACGCGGGTGGAGGGGAGGGACAGGCCGATCTTGTCCTCCTCGTACCGGTCGGCGAGGCCCTTGGCGACGTCGGCGATCTCCGTGTGGTCGGCGGAGGAGAGGGAGAGCAGGCCGACCTCCTCGAAGCCCGTGGCCTTCAGGCCCTTGTCGACCATCTCGCCGATGCCGGTGATGGAACGCTCGCGGACCGGGCGGGTGATCATGCCGGCCTGGCAGAAGCGGCAGCCCCGGGTGCAGCCGCGGAAGATCTCCACCGACATGCGCTCGTGGACGGTCTCGGCGAGCGGGACGAGGGGCTGCTTGGGGTAGGGCCACTCGTCGAGGTCCATGACGGTGTGCTTGCTGACCCGCCACGGGACGCCGGAGCGGTTGGGTACGACGCGGGCGATACGGCCGTCGGGCAGGTACTCGACGTCGTAGAAGCCGGGGACGTAGACGCCGCCGGTCCTGGACAGGCGGAGCAGGAGCTCCTCGCGGCCCCCCGGGCGGCCCTCGGCCTTCCAGGCACGGATGATCGCGGTGACTTCCAGGACGGCCTGCTCGCCGTCGCCGATGACGGCGCAGTCGATGAAGTCGGCGATCGGCTCGGGGTTGAAGGCGGCGTGGCCGCCGGCCAGGACGATCGGGTCGTCGATGCCGCGGTCCTTCGCCTCCAGCGGGATGCCCGCCAGGTCCAGGGCGGTGAGCATGTTGGTGTAGCCCAGCTCCGTGGAGAAGGAGAGGCCGAAGACGTCGAAGGCGCCGACCGGGCGGTGACTGTCCACCGTGAACTGCGGGACGGAGTGCTCCCGCATCAGCTCCTCGAGGTCCGGCCAGACGCTGTAGGTGCGCTCGGCCAGGACGCCCTGCTGCTCGTTGAGTACCTCGTAGAGGATCATGACGCCCTGGTTGGGCAGGCCGACCTCGTAGGCGTCGGGGTACATCAGGGCCCAGCGGACGTCGCAGGATTCCCAGTCCTTGACCGTGGAGTTCAGCTCTCCGCCGACGTACTGGATCGGCTTCTGCACATGCGGCAGCAGGGCTTCGAGCTGCGGAAACACGGACTCGGCGGCCTGGGTGGCTTCGGCAGGCATCTCACGGGACCTTTGTGTGCTGACAAGGGGGACCATCCAGCCTAACCCGGCCGGGACGGTCCCCCTTACCGCTCGCCCCTCGGGTGCCGCACCGCCACGCCCGAGCGCCGTACTACGCCGACATCGGCCGCTGCACGGTGATCGACTGGAGCAGCCCCACCGCCGTCCAGACGGCGAACATGGACGAGCCGCCGTAGGACACGAAGGGCAGGGGCAGGCCGGTGACCGGCATGATGCCGAGTGTCATGCCGACGTTCTCGAAGGCCTGGAAGGCGAACCACGCCACGATCCCGGCGGCGACGACCGTCCCGTACAGGTCCGGGGTGCTGCGGGCGATCCTGCAGGCGCGCCAGAGGACCACGCCGAGCAGGGCGATGATGAGGCCCGCGCCGAGGAAGCCCAGTTCCTCGCCGGCGACGGTGAAGACGAAGTCGGTCTGCTGCTCGGGGACGAAGCGGCCGGTGGTCTGCGAGCCGTGGAAGAGGCCGGAGCCGGTGAGGCCGCCGGAGCCGATGGCGATGCGGGCCTGGTTGGTGTTGTAGCCGACGCCCGCGGGGTCGAGGGCGGGGTTGGCGAAGGCGGCGAACCGGGCGATCTGGTAGTCGTCCAGGATGCCGAGCTGCCACACGGCGAGGGCTCCGGCGGTGCCGGCGCCGAGCAGCCCGAAGATCCAGCGGTTGCTGGCTCCGGAGGCGAGCAGGATGCCGAGCACGATGATGACCATGACCATGACCGACCCGAGGTCGGGCATGAGCATCACGATCAGCATGGGCACGGTGGCCAGGCCCAGGGCCTGGAGCACGGTGCGGTGGTCGGGGTGGGGCCGGTCCCCCGCGTCGACGCGTGCGGCCAGCAGCATCGCCATGCCCAGGATGATCGTGATCTTCACGAACTCCGAGGGCTGCAGGGAGAAGCCGCCGGGGAGCTTGATCCAGGAGTGGGCGCCGTTGATGGTCGAGCCGAGCGGGGTGAGCACCAGCAGGATCAGGAAGACGGACGCGCCGTAGAGGACCGGCACGGCGGTGCGCAGGGCGCGGTGGCCGAGCCAGACGACTCCGACCATCAGGGCGAGGCCGATGCCGGTGTTCAGCAGGTGCCGGGTGAGGAAGTAGTACTGGTCGCCCTGGTTGAGTTCGGTGCGGTTGCGGGTCGCGGAGTAGACGAGCAGCGAGCCCAGCAGCGACAGGGCCACGGCGGCCAGCAGTATCGGCCAGTCGAGGCGCCGGGCCATCGAGTCCCGGGCGAGGAGGCGGGTCCAGCCGGCCTTCTCCGGGCCGTATCCGGAGACCTGGAAGCTGTTGCCGGTCATGCGCGTGCCCCCCGGCTTCTTCCGTTGCCGCCGCGCCGGGTACCGCGCCGTGCGCCGCCGCGCCGTCGCCGGCGGCGGGTGTCGCGGTTCTCCCCGTTCTGGTTGGGGACGGTCGCCGGCTGGTCGCCCTCCTCGACGGGGGCGTACTCCTCGTCCGGGGAGGCCTTCTCGTCGGGCTGGAGTTCCTTGACGATGTCCTTCGGCACCTTCGGGGAGAGGATGGTGCCGTCCGTCTTGATCTTCGGGAGGCTCGCCTGGGGCTTGGGCAGCAGGGCCTTCTTCGGGTCGATGTCGCCGTCGTCGGAGACGCCGTAGAGCGCGTCGTAGATGTTGCGGACGGCGGGTCCCGAGGCGCCGGAGCCGGTGCCGCCCTGGGAGATCGTCATGACGATCGAGTAGTCCTTGGTGTACGTCGCGAACCAGGACGTCGTCTGCTTGCCGTAGACCTCGGCGGTACCGGTCTTGGCGTGCATCGGGATCTTCTCCTGCGGCCAGCCGACCTGGGCGAACCGCCAGGCGGCGGTACCGCGGCTGGCGACGCCGGCGAGGGCCTCGTCCATCTTGGCCCGGGTGGCCTTGCTTATGGGCAGCTTGCCGTGCGACGTGGGCTTGATCTCCTGGACCTGCTTGCCGTCGGGGCTGACGACGGCCTTGCCGATGGTCGGGTCGTAGAGGGTGCCGCCGTTGGAGATGGCTGAGTAGATGGTGGCCATCTGGATGGGGGTGACGAGGGTGTCGCCCTGGCCGATGGAGTAGTTGATGGAGTCACCGGCGCGCATCTTGTTGCCTTCGAGGCAGTTCTCGTACGCGATCTTCTCGACGTAGGAGCCGTCCTTCTTGCCGGACTTGCACCAGGCGTCCTTGTTGGCCTGCCAGTAGTCCTGCTTCCACTGGCGGTCGGGGACGCGGCCGGTGACCTCGTTGGGCAGGTCGATGCCGGTCTTGGCGCCGAGGCCGAACTGGTGGGCGGCCTTGTAGAAGTAGTCGTGGGGGTTCTTGGGGTTCATCCCGCCGTCCTTCTTCCACTCCTGGTGGGACAGGCGGTAGAAGACGGTGTCGCAGGAGAGCTCGAGGGCGCGGCCGATGCTGATCATGCCCTCGTTGGCCGACTCGAAGTTCTTGAAGACCTGGCCGCCGACGTCGTAGGCGCTGGAGCAGTCGTAGTTGCCGTCGAAGTCGTAGCCCGCCTCGACCGCGGCGGCCGAGGAGACCACCTTGAAGATGGAGCCGGGGGCGGCCTGGCCCTGGGTGGCGCGGTTGAGCAGCGGGTAGTTGGACTCCTTGCCGGTGAGCTTCTTGTAGTCCTTGGCGGAGATGCCGCCGACCCAGGCGTTGGGGTCGTAGTCGGGGTTGGAGGCCATGGCGACGACGCGGCCGGTCTTGGCCTCCATCACCACGACGGCACCGGCGTCGGCCTCGTAGGTCCGGTTGGTGTTGCGGTCCATCTCCTTGCGGGCGGCCTTCATTGCCTCGTTCAGCTCGTACTCGGCGACCCGCTGGACCCGGGAGTCGATGCTGGTGACGAGGTTGGAGCCGGGGGTGCCGGCGTCGGACTCGGCCTCGCCGATGACGCGGCCGAGGTTGTCGACCTCGTAGCGCGTGACACCGGCCTCGCCGCGCAGCGCCTTGTCGTACTGGCGTTCCAGTCCGGAGCGGCCGACCTGGTCGGAGCGCAGGTAGGGCGAGTCGGTGTCCTGGGCCTTCTGGAGTTCCTCGTCGGTGACCGGCGAGAGGTAGCCGAGGACCTGGGCGGTGTTGGACTTGCCGGGGGCGGCGTAGCGGCGTACGGCCATAGGTTCGGCGGTGATGCCGGGGAAGTCCTCGGCGCGCTCGCGGATCTGCAGGGCCTGCTTGACGGTGGCCTCGTCGGTGACGGGGATCGGCTGGTAGGGCGAGCCGTTCCAGCAGGGCTGGGGGGTCTTGGCGTCGCAGAGCCGGACCTTGTCCATGACGTCCTGGGGCTTCATGCCGAGGACGCCGGCGAGTTTGGTGAGGACGGCCTTGCCGTCGTCCTTCATCTTCAGCAGTTCGGTGCGGGAGGCGGAGACGACCAGCCGGGTCTCGTTGTCCGCGAGGGCGACGCCCCGGGCGTCCAGGATCGAGCCGCGGGTGGCGGGCTGGACGACCTGCTGGACGTGGTTGCCGGAGGCCTCCGCGGCGTACTCGTCGCCCTGGCGGATCTGGAGGTACCAGAGTCGGCCGCCGAGGGTGGCGAGGAGGGAGAGGACGAGGATCTGGATGACGACGAGCCGGGTCTGGACGCGGGTGCTGCGGCCGGTCTCGGGGATGTTAGTCATGGGCGCAGCCCATCCGGTCGAGGGTGGTGGTGGGCGACGGGTGGGGGGGTCACTGCTGCCTCCCCCTGACGAAGTGTGTACTGGTGTGCCGCTGGGGTGCCGTCACAGCCGCTTGACCCCCTTGATGCGCCCCGCGCGGGCCACGCGGGCGCGGGCCGTCTTCACCCGCAGCGCGTTGCGCTGTCTGCCGATGCGCAGGCCGGTGCCTCCGGAGAACCAGCCGGAGGAGATGTCGGGGCTCTGGGCGGCGGAGTTGGTGTCGGCCAGCGGGTCGTGCTCGGCGCGCCGGGCGAGCGCCATGATGCCGGGGACGACGAAGGGCGCGAGCAGCAGGTCGTAGAGGGCGGCCGTGAACAGCAGGCTGGGCAGGCCGACATGGCGGGCGGCGGTGTCCCCGACGAGGGCGCCGACGCCGGCGTAGAGCAGGGTGGTGCCGATGGCGGCGGCGACCACGACGACCATGGGGCCAGTGGCCGAGCGGAGCCGCCCGTTGTCGGGTTTGGCGAGGCCGGCGAGGTAGCCGATGACGCAGAGCACCAGGGCGTAGCGGCCGGCGGCGTGGTCGGCGGGCGGGGCGAGGTCGGCGAGGAGTCCGGCGCCGAAGCCGACGAGGGCGCCGCCGACGTGGCCGTAGACCAGGGCGAGGCCGAGGACGGTGAGCAGCAGCAGGTCGGGGACGGCGCCGGGCAGGTGGAGGCGGGCGAGGACGCTCACCTGGATCACCAGGGCGACGACGACGAGGGCGACGGACAGCAGGATCCGGTTGACGCGCATGGGGTGAAGGCTCCTACGGCTCGGTCTGCTCGTTCTGCTGCTCGGTCTGGTCGTTCTGGCCGGTGGCATCGTTCTGGCCGGTGGCGTCGTTCTGCCCGGCCGTGTCGTCCTGGCCGGTCGCGTCGTTCTGCCCGGCCTCGTCGTTCTGGGCGCCCTCGGGGTCGGCCCCGGGGGTCACGGTGACCGTGACGGTGGGCGTGGGCTTCGGCTGCTTCTTCTCCGGGAGCACCGTGTCGCGCGGGTCCTTCGCCGGGGCCTGGACGACGACGCCGACGATGTCGAGCTTGGTGAAGCTGACGAACGGCGTGACGTCGAGGATGCGGGTCAGGTCGCCGCCGTTGGGGTCGACGCGGGTGATGGTGCCGACGGGGACGCCGGGCACGAACGGCTTGTCGGCCTGAGAGCCGAAGGTGACGAGGCGGTCGCCCTTCTTGACGTCGGCCTTGCCGTTGAGGAGTTCGACGCGCAGGGGGCGGCTGCCCTGGCCGGAGGCGAAGCCGAGTTCGTCGCCGGACTCCATCCGGGTGCCGACGGTGAAGTCGGGGTCGTTGGCGAGCAGCACGGTGGCGCTGTTCGGGCCGACGGTGGTCACGCGTCCGACGAGGCCGTCGCCGTTGAGGACGGTCATGTCGCGCTTCACGCCGTCGTTGGCGCCCGCGTCGATGGTGATCGTCCAGGAGAAGCCCTGGGCCGCTCCTATGGCGATGACCTGGGCGCCCTTGATGCCGTACTGCCCGGCTCCGGCCAGTCCGAGCATCTTGTCGAACTGCTTGAGCCGGCTGCGACCGCGCTCGTCGCTGCCGAGCTTCGCCTTCAGGGCCGCGTTCTGCGTCTCCAGTTCGGCGAGCCGGTCGTGGCGGTCGCCGGAGTCGCGGATCGCGGAGACGGCGTTGCCGACCGGGTCGACCGCGGAGGAGACCCCGTTCTCGATCGGACCGAAGACGTTGGCGGCGGCCTGCCGGGCACCGTCGACCGGTGAGTCCTCCCCACCGCGGATGTCCACCGTGATCAGTGCGAACGCGATGGCGATCAGCAGCACCAGGAGCAGCCGGCTCTCTTTCGTGTCCCTCACGTGCGGCGGCCGTGCCTTCCTCGTCGAAATTCGGGAATCTCGGAATGTACGTGGCGGTGTTCAGGAATTCAGGTGATTCGGTACGTCGGGCGTGTGCAGCGCATCGCGCGCTTCCCGCGCATCCGGTACCGGAACCCTCTATATCAACGATCCGCCGCACGAGAGGAGATCGTCTCGTACGGCGGAACCGAAGTGTTACGTCATCTGCGGGGCGAGGCGTCCAGCACCTGCTGGAGCGCCTCGAACTCCTCGACGCACTTGCCGCTGCCGAGCGCCACGCTGTCGAGCGGGTCCTCGGCGATGTGGATCGGCATCCCGGTCTCCCGGCGCAGCCGTTCGTCGAGCCCGCGCAGCAGCGCGCCGCCGCCGGTCAGGACGATGCCCCGGTCCATGATGTCGCCGGACAGCTCCGGCGGGCACTTGTCGAGGGTCGTCTTGACGGCGTCGACGATGGCGTTGACCGGCTCTTCGATCGCCTTGCGCACTTCGCCGGCGGAGATGACGACGGTCTTGGGCAGCCCGGAGACGAGGTCTCGGCCGCGGATTTCGGTGTGCTCGTCGGAGTCGAGGTCGTACGCCGAACCGATCGTGATCTTGATCTGTTCGGCCGTGCGCTCACCCAGCAGAAGGCTGTACTCCTTCTTCACGTGCTGGATGATCGCGTTGTCCAGCTCGTCACCCGCGACGCGGATGGACTGGGCCGTGACGATGCCGCCGAGCGAGATGACCGCGACCTCCGTGGTGCCGCCGCCGATGTCCACCACCATGTTGCCCGTGGCCTCGTGGACCGGCAGGCCGGAGCCGATGGCCGCGGCCATGGGCTCCTCGATGATGTGCACCTGTCGGGCGCCGGCCTGGGACGACGCCTCGATGACGGCGCGGCGCTCGACGCCGGTGATGCCCGAGGGCACACAGACGACGACCCGCGGCCGAGCCAGATACCGCCGCTTGTGGATCTTCAGGATGAAGTAGCGGAGCATCCGCTCGGTGATCTCGAAGTCGGCGATGACGCCGTCCTTCAGCGGGCGCACGGCAACGATGTTGCCGGGCGTGCGCCCGATCATCTTCTTCGCTTCGGCGCCGACCGCGAGGATGCCACCGGTGTTGGTGTTGATCGCGACGACGGACGGCTCGTTGAGTACGATCCCGCGACCCCTGACGTACACCAGCGTGTTGGCGGTCCCGAGGTCGACAGCCATGTCACGGCCGATGAACGACATTGAGTTCCCCATCAGGATTCGACTGGCCTTCCCAGGAGCTTTTGAGGGCTTTTCAGGTAGGCGAAGTGGGTGCAGTGACGCGTGGAGGCTTCCATCGTAGACGCGCTTTCGCGAACACTGCGCGAGGGTCTTCGCCATTGTCAGCAGATGGCGCACCGCCTCGCTTGTGGAGACGGGCCAACGGTGGGATCCGTTCCCCCGAACAGGCGCGCATATGCCACAGGGCGGTCGCTTTTACGCGACCGCCCCGGCTGTGCCCGGTCCATTCGACTGACGCGGTGTCAGAAAAAAAGCTTCTCCGGCGTGTCCCGGAGACGGATCAGACCCGGCCCGGGAAGAAGATCTTCAGCTCGCGCTCGGCGGACTCCTCGGAGTCGGAGGCGTGGATCAGGTTCTCCCGGACGATCACGCCGTAGTCCCCGCGGATGGAGCCGGGGGCGGCGGCGATCGGGTCGGTCGGGCCGGCCAGGGCGCGCACGCCCTCGATGACCCGCTCGCCCTCGACGACCATCGCCACGACCGGCCCGGACGCCATGAACTCCACCAGCGGCTCGTAGAACGGCTTGCCCTTGTGCTCGCCGTAGTGCTGCTCCAGCGTCTCGGAGTCCAGGGTGCGCAGTTCCAGCGCGGTGATCTGCCAGCCGGCCTTGCGCTCGATACGGCTGATGATCTCGCCGGTCAGGCCACGACGGACGGCGTCGGGCTTGAGGAGGACGAGGCTGCGCTGGGTCACGAGGGGCTCCTTGGCGATGTGCGAGATGTGCGGTCGTGCGGGTGATGACTGAGGTTACCCGGCGTGTCGCGACACCCGTCACGCAGCGTCAGTCAGACGGGGCCGGCCTCGTCCGGCGCTTTCAGGCGGGGTCGGGCGCGGATGCCGCCGAGGCCTCGGCCTGGGCCGCGAACCTCGCCTTCGCCTCGTCGATCTTCCGCCCGTAGTGGACGGACGCCCACCACAGGGCGGCGAAGATCGCGCCCAGGAAGTACATGGTCGGCACGACGAGACCGGCGGCGATCAGCGCGACCTGCAGCGCCCAGCCGAGGGCGACGCCGCCGGGCCGGGTGATGACCCCGCACAGCAGCACGCTGAGGAACATCGCGATCCCGCTGACCGTCCACACCGTCGCCATGGACAGGTCCGGGTCCTTCATGGCGACGAGGCCGGCGAAGCCGATCACGAAGAACTCGCCGATCAGCGTCGAAGCACAGAGCGTACGCACGGTTTCTCAGCCCCTCCTCAGGAGCAGTCGGGCCTCGCCGACGGTGATGACGGAACCGGTGACGAGCACACCGCCGCCCGCGAACTCGCCCTCCTCCTCGGCCAGCGTGATCGCGGCCTCCAGGGCGTCCGGCAGCCGCGGCTCGACCTGGACGCGGTCCTCGCCGAAGACCTCGACGGCGATCGCCGCCAGCTCGTCGGCGTCCATCGCGCGGTGGCTGGAGTTCTGGGTGACGACGACCTCGGCGAAGACCGGCTCGAAGGCTTCCAGCAGCCCCCGTACGTTCTTGTCGCCGCTGGTGCCGACCACGCCGATGAGCCGGCTGAACTGGAAGGCCTCCCCCACCGCCTCGGCGGTGACCCGGGCACCGGCCGGGTTGTGCGCGGCGTCCAGGACCACGGTCGGCGAGCGCCGGACCACCTCCATCCGCCCCGGCGAGGCGACGGAGGCGAAGGCCTTGCGCACGGTGTCGACGTCCAGCGGATCGGGACGCTGTGCGCCGACGCCGAAGAACGCCTCGACGGCGGCCAGCGCGACCGCCGCGTTGTGCGCCTGGTGGGCGCCGTGCAGGGGCAGGTAGACCTCGGTGTACTCGCCGCCGAGCCCGCGCAGCGTCACCAGCTGCCCGCCGACGGCGACCTCACGGGCGACGACGCCGAACTCCAGCCCCTCACGGGCCACGGTGGCGTTGACGTCCACGGCCTTCTTCAGCATCACCTGCGCCGCGTCCACCGGCTGCTGGGCCAGGATCACGGTGGCGTCCTGCTTGACGATGCCGGCCTTCTCGACCGCGATCTCGCCGGGCGTCTCGCCGAGCCGGTCGGTGTGGTCCAGGTCGATGGGGGTGACGACGGCGACGTCCCCGTCGATGACGTTGGTGGCGTCCCAGGAGCCGCCCATCCCGACCTCGACGACGGCCACGTCCACGGGCGCGTCGGCGAAGGCCGCGTACGCCATGCCGGTGAGCACCTCGAAGAACGACAGCCGGTACTCCTGCTGCGCGTCGACCATCTCGACGTACGGCTTGATGTCGTCGTACGTCTCGACGAACCGCTCGGCGGAGATCGGCGCCCCGTCCAGGCTGATCCGCTCGGTGATCGACTGCACGTGCGGCGAGGTGTACCGCCCGGTGCGCAGCTCGAAGGCGCCGAGCAGGGCCTCGATCATGCGGGCGGTGGAGGTCTTGCCGTTGGTCCCGGTGATGTGGATGGAGGGGTACGAGCGCTGTGGCTCGCCCAGGACGTCCATCAGCGCGGCGATCCTCGCGACGGACGGCTCCAGCTTGGTCTCGCCCCAGCGGGTCGCCAGCTCCGTCTCGACGGCACGCAGGGCCGCGTCCACCTCGGGATCCTCGGGGCGCCCGGGGACGTCGGCCTGCGGGGGGCCGCCCTGGGTGCGCAGGGTGCGGCTGCCGGCCTCGATGACGGCGAGGTCGGGGTCGCGGGTGGTCTCCGCCGCGATGATCTCGTCGAAGTCGCTGGTGAGGTCGGAGGGGTCGGGCTGGTCGTTCTCGCCGGGGTTGTCGCTCACGGGGACCAGTCTACGTACCCCGCCCCCCGTAACCGCGGGCAGTCGTGCCGCCTGGGGCGATGGGGGTCCCCCCGCTCGAGCGCAGCCGAGAGTGGGGGAGGGTGGGCGCGGCGGCACCCCGTCAGCGCCGGGCTGCGCGATGCCCTGCGGGGCACCGACGGTGCGGGGTGGCTTGTGTCTGGCAGCGAGTGCAGCGCCGTCGTGGCTGGTCGCGCAGTTCCCCGCGCCCCTAGGTAACGAAGGTCCCCGGCGCAAGAATGCTCCGGGGACCTTCGTTGACGTATCGGCGGCTACGCCTCCGGCAGCCTTTCCAGCTGGGTGGCGATGCGGGTGATGTCCTCGTCCGCCTTGGCGAGGCGCCCCCGGATCTTGTCCACGACGTGATCCGGAGCCTTGGCGAGGAACGCCTCGTTGCCAAGCTTGGCGTTCGCCTGGGCCTTCTCCTTCTCCGCCGCTGCGAGATCCTTCGCCAGCCGCTTGCGCTCGGCGGCGAAGTCGATGACCCCGGAGAGGTCGAGGGCCACCTCGACGCCCGCGACCGGCAGCGTCGCCGTCGCGGCGAAACCGTCGCCCTCCGGCTGGAGCCGCAGCAGCTGCCGGACGGCCGCCTCGTGCGCCGCGAGCGCGCTGCCCGCGAGGGTCAGCCGGGCCGGAACCCGCTGGCCGGGCTGGAGCCCCTGGTCGGCACGGAAGCGCCGGACCTCGGTGATCACCGACTGGACGGTCCCGATCTCCCGCTCGGCGTCCGCGTCCCGGAAGCCCGAGTCCTGCGGCCACTCGGCGATGACGACCGACTCGCCACCGGTCAGCGTCGTCCACAGCGTCTCGGTGACGAAGGGCACGATCGGGTGCAGGAGACGCAGCGTCACGTCCAGGACCTCGCCCAGGACCCGCTTGGAGACCTCGGCGGCCTCGCCGCCCGCCTGGAAGGTGGTCTTGGACAGCTCGACGTACCAGTCGAAGACCTCGTCCCAGGCGAAGTGGAACAGGGCGTCGGAGAGCTTCGCGAACTGGTAGTCCTCGTAGTACGCGTCGACCTCGGCGACCACCGAGTTCAGCCGGGACAGGATCCACCGGTCGGTCGAGGACATCCTCGACGCGTCCGGCAGCGGGCCCTCGACCGTCGCGCCGTTCATCAGTGCGAAGCGCGTCGCGTTCCAGATCTTGTTGGCGAAGTTCCGGGATCCCTGGACCCAGTCCTCGCCGATCGGGACGTCGACGCCCGGGTTGGCGCCGCGCGCGAGGGTGAAGCGGAGGGCGTCCGAGCCGTACTTGTCCATCCAGTCCAGCGGGTTGACCACGTTCCCGAAGGACTTGGACATCTTCTTGCCGTTCTGGTCACGGACCATGCCGTGCAGGGCGATGGTGTGGAACGGCGGGGTCCCGTCCATCGCGTAGAGACCGAACATCATCATCCGGGCGACCCAGAAGAAGAGGATGTCGTAGCCGGTGACCAGGACGGAGTTCGGGTAGAACTTCGCGAGCGACTCGGTCTGCTCGGGCCAGCCGAGCGTGGAGAACGGCCACAGGCCGGAGGAGAACCAGGTGTCCAGGACGTCGGAGTCCTGGTACCAGCCCTCGCCGCTGGGCGGCTCCTCGTCGGGGCCGACGCAGACGACCTCGCCCTCGGGGCCGTACCAGACGGGGATGCGGTGGCCCCACCAGAGCTGACGCGAGATGCACCAGTCGTGGAGGTTGTCGACCCAGTCGAAGTACCGCTTCTCCATCTCCTGCGGGTGGATCTTGACCCTGCCGTCGCGGACCGCGTCACCGGCGGCCTTGGCCAGCGGGCCGACCTTGACCCACCACTGCATGGACAGGCGCGGCTCGACGGTGGTCTTGCAGCGCGAGCAGTGGCCGACGCTGTGGACGTAGGGCCGCTTCTCGGCGACGATCCGGCCCTCGGCGCGCAGCGCGGCGACGATGGCGGAGCGGGCCTCCAAGCGGTCCAGGCCCTGGAAGGGGCCGTGGGCGGTGATGACGGCGTGCTCGTCCATGACCGCGATGGCGGGCAGGTCGTGGCGCCGGCCGATCTCGAAGTCGTTCGGGTCGTGGGCCGGGGTGACCTTGACGGCACCCGTACCGAACTCGGGGTCGACGTGCTCGTCGGCGACGACCGGGATGGAGCGGTCGGTCAGCGGCAGCTTGATCAGCTTGCCGACCAGGTGCTTGTAGCGCTCGTCCTCGGGGTGGACGGCGACGGCGGTGTCGCCGAGCATCGTCTCCGCGCGGGTGGTGGCGACGACGATGGTCTCGTCACCCTCCCCGTACTTCATGGAGACCAGCTCGCCGTCGTCGTCCTGGTACTCGACCTCGATGTCGGAGATCGCGGTCAGGCAGCGCGGACACCAGTTGATGATGCGCTCGGCGCGGTAGATCAGCTCGTCGTCGTAGAGCCGCTTGAAGATGGTCTGGACGGCCTGGGAGAGGCCCTCGTCCATCGTGAAGCGCTCACGGGACCAGGCGACGCCGTCGCCGAGGCGGCGCATCTGGCCGGAAATCTGCCCGCCGGACTCGCTCTTCCACTGCCAGACGCGCTCGACGAAGGCCTCCCGGCCCAGGTCGTGCCGGGACTTGCCCTCCTTGCCCAGCTCGCGCTCGAGGACGTTCTGCGTGGCGATGCCGGCGTGGTCCATGCCGGGCTGCCACAGCGTCTCGTGGCCCTGCATGCGCTTGCGGCGGGTGAGGGCGTCGATGAGCGTGTGCTCGAAGGCGTGCCCGAGGTGCAGGCTGCCCGTGACGTTCGGCGGGGGGATGACGACGGTGTACGGCGGCTTGTCGCTCTTCGCGTCGGCCTCGAAGTAACCCCGTTCCACCCAGCGCTCGTACAGCTGCCCCTCTACCTCGGCCGGCGCGTACTGGGTCGGCAGTTCGGTGGTGGGTGCGGGCTGCGGCTGCTGAGAGTTCTCGGTCACGGGGGTCAGTTTAAGGGCGTCACGGCCCTGTCCCGAAACGCCTTTCCTTTGTAACGGTGCGCCCCCCGGTGACCTGCGCACGCCAGGCCTGAGTCAGGATGTCAGAACCACGTAAAGCATCTGAGGGGGAACCCAGGAATGAGTCACAACCAGCCGGGCCCGTACGGCGGGCAGCCCCAGCAGCCCGGACCGTACGGCCAGCCGGGCCCGTACGGCCAGCAGCCGCCGCAGGCTCCCCAGCCCGGCTACGGCTACCCCCAGCAGACGCCTCCCCCGCAGCAGCCGGGCTACGGCTACCCGCAGCAGCCCCAGCAGGGCGGCGTCCCGCCGCAGACACCGCCGTACGGCCAGCAGCCCCCGTACGGCCAGCAGCCGCCCTACGGCCAGCAGCCCTACGGCATGCCCCAGCCCCCGGCGCCGGGCGGCGGGAAGAAGAAGACCGGCCTCATCATCGGCGCGGTCGCCGTCGTGGCGGCGATCGGTGTGGGCGCGTACTTCGTGTTCGGCGGCGGCGGAAGCGGCGGCGGCTCGGACATCGCCGACGACGGCCCGCACAAGCTGACGACTCCGGCGAAGGTGCTCGGGGAGTACGACAAGGGCGAGGGCGACAGCGGCTCCATGGACGCCGCCGACCTGAAGGACGCCGAGTCGTGGGGGATCAAGGACCCCAAGGACGTGAGCGCCTCCTACGCGGCGAAGAACGAGGAGAACCCGCTCGCCAGCAAGCAGCTCATGTTCGGCGGCGTGTACGGCACCATCGACGACCCCGAGAAGGCCGTCGACGCGATGTTCGCCAACATGAAGAAGGAGAGCCAGGAGGGCGGCAGCGACGAGGACGTCACCCTGCAGGGCGAGCCGAAGGAGTACAAGCCCGACTCGCTCGACGGCGCCATCATCAAGTGCCAGGACGCCAAGGTCGACAACTCGGACGGCGGAGCGAACGAGCCGAAGTCGATGACCATCACGTACTGCGTGTGGGGTGACCACAGCACGCTCGGCTTCGTGATGCCGATGAGCCTCCTGGACATCGCGGCCGGCAAGAAGAGCGACCCCGCCGAGGCGGCCGAGATCACCGCCAAGCTCCGCAAGGAGGTTCGCGTCAAGGCCTGACGCGGACGCGTGACGCACGTGTAAGGGGCCCGGTCGAGTGACCGGGCCCCTTCCACGTGTGCGTACGGTGCGGCTACGCCGTCTTCTGCTCGCCGGAGCCCCGCCCCCGCGAATCCCGCGGGATGAGCGTCGGGTTGACGTTGGAGAGGACCACGTCGGCGGTGATGACGACCCGGGCCACGTCCTTGCGGGACGGGACCTCGTACATGACGCCCTGGAGGACTTCCTCCATGATGGCGCGCAGGCCGCGGGCGCCGGTCTGGCGGAGGATGGCCTGGTCGGCGATGGCCTCCAGGGCCTCGCGCTCGAAGTCCAGCTCCACGCCGTCGAGTTCGAAGAGGCGCTCGTACTGCTTGACGAGTGCGTTGCGCGGCTCGACCAGGATCTGGAGGAGCGCCTCGCGGTCGAGGTTGTGGACCGAGGTGATGACGGGCAGCCGGCCGATGAACTCGGGGATCATGCCGAACTTGACCAGGTCCTCCGGCATGACCTGCTCGAACTGGTCCTTGGACTCGATCTCCCGCTTGGAGCGGATCGTCGCGCCGAAACCGATGCCCTTGGCGCCGGCCCGGCCCTCGATGATCTTCTCCAGGCCCGAGAAGGCGCCGCCCACGATGAACAGGACGTTCGTCGTGTCGATCTGGATGAACTCCTGGTGCGGGTGCTTGCGCCCGCCTTGCGGCGGCACGGAGGCCGTGGTGCCCTCGAGGATCTTCAGCAGGGCCTGCTGGACGCCCTCGCCCGACACGTCGCGGGTGATGGAGGGGTTTTCACTCTTCCGCGCGACCTTGTCGATCTCGTCGATGTAGATGATCCCGGTCTCGGCCTTCTTGACGTCGTAGTCCGCGGCCTGGATCAGCTTCAGCAGGATGTTCTCGACGTCCTCGCCGACGTATCCCGCCTCGGTGAGCGCCGTGGCGTCGGCGATCGCGAACGGGACGTTCAGCATGCGGGCGAGGGTCTGGGCGAGGAGGGTCTTGCCGGAGCCCGTGGGGCCCAGCAGGAGGATGTTGGACTTCGCCAACTCGATGGCGTCCTCGCGCCCTTGGGCGCCGCCGTTCTCGCCGGCCTGGACCCGCTTGTAGTGGTTGTACACCGCGACGGAGAGGGCCTTCTTGGCCGCCTCCTGGCCGACCACGTAGCTCTCGAGGAACTCGTAGATCTCGCGGGGCTTCGGGAGTTCCTCCCAGCGGACCTCGCTGGTCTCCGCCAGCTCTTCCTCGATGATCTCGTTGCAGAGGTCGATGCACTCGTCGCAGATGTACACACCGGGCCCTGCGATGAGCTTCTTGACCTGCTTCTGGCTCTTGCCGCAGAACGAGCACTTGAGCAGATCGCCGCCGTCACCGATGCGTGCCACGGTGTGCTTCCCCTTCGCCTGGGAGACTCCTGGACGTCGACGTCGCGTCAACGCGCAGCGGACTCCTGGTGCTGCCTTATGTCCGACGGTACCTTGCCGGGCCCCTCGTCCGGGCCCCCCTTGGCACGGTTCCCTTTGACGTGAATCGCGTCAAACCGTGCCAAGGAGCGGCAGACGATACAGCCTCCCGCCTAGCGGAGAGAGGAGTTGTCCATCTTCCGGGTGGTGATGATCTGGTCGATCAGGCCGTAGGCCAGCGTGTCCTCGGCCGTGAGGATCTTGTCGCGCTCGATGTCCTCGCGGATCTTCTCGACCGGCGTGGTGGAGTGCTTGGCCAGCATCTCCTCCAGCTGCGAGCGCATCCGCAGGATCTCGTTGGCGGCGATCTCCAGGTCGGAGACCTGGCCGCGGCCGGTCTCGCTGTACGGCTGGTGGATCAGGACACGGGCGTTCGGCAGCGCCATGCGCTTGCCCGGCGTGCCGGCGGCCAGCAGGACGGCGGCGGCGGAGGCGGCCTGGCCCATGCACACCGTCTGGATGTCCGGCTTCACGTACTGCATCGTGTCGTAGATGGCCGTGAGCGCGGTGAAGGAGCCGCCGGGGCTGTTGATGTAGATCGAGATGTCCCGGTCGGGGTCCATCGACTCCAGGCACAGCAACTGCGCCATGACGTCGTTGGCGGAGGCGTCGTCGATCTGGACGCCGAGGAAGATCACGCGCTCCTCGAAGAGCTTCGCGTACGGGTCGTACTCGCGCACGCCCTGCGAGGTGCGCTCGACGAAGCGCGGGATGACGTAGCGGGACTCGGCCTGCGGGCCGGTGTAGCGGCCCTGGGAGGCGGCGGCGCGCATGTCCTGCGTGGCCTGCATGCGGTCGTACAGGCCGCTGCCGGGGAAGTCGTTCACAGTGTCTCCTGTAAAGGGGCTGAGGCGGTCGGCTCGGGGCGGAGGATGGCTCAGGCGCCCGTGCCACCGCCGCCCGGCATGCCGGCGGCCGTGGGGATGACGTCGTCGATGAGGCCGTACTCCTTGGCCTCGAACGCGTCGAACCAGCGGTCGCGGTCCGAGTCGCGGGTGATCTGCTCGACCGTCTGGCCGGTGTGCTGAGAGGTGAGCTCCGCCATGCGCTTCTTGGTGTGCAGCAGCCGCTCGGCGTGGATCTTGATGTCCGAGGCCGAACCGGCGAGGCCGGCGGAGGGCTGGTGGATGAGGATCTCGGCGTTCGGCAGCGCGAAGCGCTTGCCGGGGGTGCCCGCGCTGAGCAGGAACTGTCCCATGGAGGCCGCGAGACCCATCGCGATCGTCACCACGTCGTTCTTGATGAACTGCATGGTGTCGTAGATCGCCATACCGGCCGTGATCGAACCGCCCGGGCTGTTGATGTACAGGAAGATGTCCTTGTCCGGGTCGGCGGCAAGGAGCAGCAGCTGCGCGGTGATCTTGTTGGCGATGTCGTCGTCGACCGGCTGGCCGAGGAAGATGATCCGCTCGCCGAGCAGTCGGTTGTAGACCTGGTCGCCGAGGCCGCCACCGATGGAGGGCTCGCCGGCGGCTGAGGGCATCAGATTCGTCACGTATCCACCTGCTCGTCTTACGACGGCGCCGGGCCGTCTCACGTTTCCCTGCGGGGCTGGAGCCGCTTTCGGGGACTCCCCTGCCCTCGTATTCATGGACCCTAACGCGGTGACCCTCCGGTGCCATCCCGGTTCTGCGGGTGTTCGCCGGGGGCGTAGCGGTACGCGGGGGGTGCGGATGCGGGATCTCGCCGCTGGGGTGCGAGCTCGTCGCCGGGTGCGGGTCCATTGTGGTTGATCGCGCCGTTCCCCGCGCCCCTGGCGGTGCTGACCGACCGTATGCGGAACGGGCCCCGGCACTGATGTGTCGGGGCCCGTTCTGCGTCCGTCTGGGGAGACGCGAGGGGATCAGCCCTCGGTCTTCTCCTCGGCCTTGTCGTCGGCCTGCCCGGCGTCGGTGGACTCGGTGGCGGCGGCCTCGGGGGCCTCCGTCTCCTCGTCCTCCTCGTCGTCCAGGTCGACGACCTCGCCGTTGGTGTCCTTGACCGTGGCCTTCTCGACCACGGAGGCCAGGGCCTTGCCGCGGGCGACCTCACCGACGAGGAGCGGGACCTGGCCCTGCTCGACGACGGCCTGGGCGAACTGGTCGGGGGACATGCCGGAGGAGGCGGCGCGGCGCATGAGGTGCTCGGTCAGCTCTTCCTGGCTGACGTTGTGCTTCTCCTGCTTGACCAGCTCGTCGAGGACGAACTGCGTCTTGATGCCCTTGACCGCGGCCTCGCGGGTCTCGGTCTCGAACTCCTCGGCGGTCTTGCCCTGGAGCTCGAGGTACTTCTCCAGGTCGAGACCCATCTGGCCGAGCTGGTGGTGCTCGAGGTTGTGCTTGCGGGTGTTGATCTCGTCCTCGAGGAGCTTCTCGGGGACCGGGACCTCGACCAGCTCGAGCAGCTTGTCCAGGACGCGCTCCTGGGCCTGCGTGGCCTGGTCGTACTGCTTCATGTTGGCGAGGCGCTTGCGGCTGTCGGCCTGCAGCTCCTCCAGGGTGTCGAACTCCGACGCGAGCTGCGCGAAGTCGTCGTCCAGCTCGGGCAGCTCGCGCGCGGCGACCTGGGTGACCTTGACGGTGACCTCGGCCTCCTTGCCGGCCGCCGAGCCGCCCTTGAGCTCGGAGGTGAAGGTGGCCTCGCCACCGGCCTCCAGGCCCTTCACGGCGTCGTCGATGCCGTCCAGCAGCTCGCCGGAGCCGATGGTGTAGGAGACGCCGTCGGCGACCCCGTCCTCGAGGACCTCGCCGTCGACCTTGGCCTGCAGGTCGATGGTGAGCACGTCGCCCTCCGCGGCGGCGCGCTCGACCGGGGAGGTCGAGGCGAAGCGCTCACGCAGCTGCTCCACGGACTTCTCGACGTCCTCGTCGGTGACCTCGACGGCGTCGACCTCGACCTCGATGCCGGAGTAGTCCGGGATCTCGATGGCCGGGCGGATGTCGACCTCGGCGGTGAAGTTCAGCGTCTCGCCGTCCTTCAGCTCCGTGATGTCGACCTCGGGCTGGCCGAGCGGGTTCAGCTCGGCCTCGTTGACCGCGTCGGTGTAGAACTTGGGAAGCGCGTCGTTGACCGCCTCCTCCAGAACCGCACCGCGGCCGAACCGCTGGTCGATGACCCGGGCCGGGATCTTGCCCTTGCGGAAGCCCTTCACCGTGACCTGCTGGTTGATCTTCTTGTACGCCGCGTCGAGGCTGTCCTTGAGCTCCTCGAAGGGCACCTCGACAGTGAGCCGAACCCGGGTCGGGTTCAGGGTCTCCACGGCGCTCTTCACGGTTCGGTCTCCTTGGTGGCTGACTTCTTGGGTTCTGCCGGAACCAGAGAGTGTCCGGCAAATTTCGCCGCCCGGAGACTTCATACGCTGAGACACACGGGCGTGCAGCTTGCATAGTAACGGCAGCGACTACACGGCCCAAAAGGCGATCACTCGTACTCGCCGAGGAGGCCGGAGCGACCGACGGACGGCTCGGCGGACGGATCGACGGATGCTGGTCGGGGTGGCGGGATTTGAACCCACGGCCTTCCGCTCCCAAAGCGGACGCGCTACCAAGCTGCGCCACACCCCGTCTGGTGCGACACGTAGGGTACATGCCGCCAGGCACCGGGGGCCGCAGAGTTTCCCGAGCGTCCGTGAAGGTCCGGCGCGGACCGGAAGGGGTGTGCGGCGAGGGGCGGCGACCCGCTACGATGCGTGCAGTGCCGCGGTCACCGACCTGCGGCGCGTGCCGTGCGGGCGTAGCTCAATGGTAGAGCCCCAGTCTTCCAAACTGGCTACGCGGGTTCGATTCCCGTCGCCCGCTCCAAACGACTCAGGGCCAGGTCAGAGGATCATTCCTCCGCCTGGCCCTGAGCGCTTTCCGGGGCTCCGATCAGCCGGTCGTGTCCCTTGCGTGCCCCTTGGCCTTTCGATCTTTTGATGTCGGCAAGAGTGCACGTGGTGCGCCACAGCTGGTTGAAGTGGTGCCGGCGAGGAGTGGCACCCTTTGCGCCGATGAACACACGACCGTCCGCACCCGGCTCCGCGTACTGCTTCAGGTGCTCGCGGATGTCCGGGACGATGGCCGTGGGGATGGACACCGTGCGTTTGCCCGCCACACTTGTGGCCGCTTTGATCTCCCGTTGGCCATTGTTGAGTTTGGCGACCGACGGGCGGACGCGCACGGCTCCGTGGTCTGGGTCGTCTCCCGGCGGTGCAAGCCGATCAGTTCACCCCAGCGAAGACCAGGGCTCGCTTCGCTCGGACGTCTACTTGGCCCGCCGGAAGCCGTCAGCCCCAAGCCCTTCCCATTCGACGGTCATGGACTTTTCCGACAGCCCATAGACTCGTCCCACAGACCGGTCAGCGTTGCCGTCATCGCACTTCAGCCTGATGACGTGCACGCCATCTTCCTTGGCCACCTTGCCCTGACAGTAGCGGTCGCTCACCAGTTCGACCTTCACACCCTTGATGCGAAGCACGAACAACCCGCCGGGCCCAGAGGGCGTAGTAGCGGACTCGGAACCCCAAGTACCGGTGAGTGTGGCGTCAACCTCATCGGGAGCGCCCTCGGTACTGGGCGTGCCGACACCTCCACGAGCGCTCGCTGTTGGCGTCGGGGAGAGAGCCGGCGACGAGGAGGACTTCGCCCCCTCAGAATCAGTGCCGCACCCTGCCAACGCGACGACGGCCGCCACGATCACAGCGCCCTTGCACACCTGCTTGATCACGTCACCCCTCCAGAGGACCAGCCCCTAAGCCGAAACGCCAAGATGGTTACGCCGGTCAGAGCGCGCTGAGATTATCAACGCACCGCGTGGCCCTACATGGCCGGGCAGCGAAGGCACGTACCCCCGGCGCCTGATCGATGGGCGACCGGCAGGGAACAGCGGTGAGTAGCGGTGAGCATCACAAGACCGATCCGCGCACGCGATCTTCCAGACTGGCTACGGGGGTTCGATTCTCGCCGCCCGCTTCGTGCGTGCCGGGGCCTAGAACCGGATCGAGTTGACCATGTCGGCTATCGAGTCCAGGAAGCGCTGGATGTCGTCGGCCATGCCGGTGGAGGCAAGGAAGAAGCCGAAGAGGACCGCGACGATCGCCGGCCCCGCCTTGATGGAGCCTCCCCGCAGCAGCACCACCAGGATGATCGCCAACAGCAGCACCACTGACAGCGAAATGGCCACAACAGATCACACCCTCGGTCGGTCCGCTCTCCCGGCCCGGAGGTGCGGCACCGCACACCCCCGCCAGAACCATCGTGCCACCAACCGGGCCCGGTCATGCGGCAGGTGACACATCGTCCGGCCGGTTCCGGCGTCTGCACACTCCCCCGCGCACGCGGGCGCACCCGGCGTCCATACTCCGTACAGAATTTCGAAAGGCCGCCCGTACGGGGAATTCCGGCCGCTTCGTTTCAATGCCCACACAACGCGTTCGCAGATAATTCGAATTGTCGCCGGGCACACATCGGCAGAGACGTCGGGGAGTGCGCCGACAGGGTTGTCACAGGGAGATCACAGGATCACCCACCGGCCCCGTAAGCATATTGAAGCGGACATTCCAGCGGAGTCGCCCGCCGGCCTTATGCGGTCTTTAGTCGTGATGTGTCATGACAAGTAGGGTGCTCCAGACACCGCTCCGGCGTGCGCCGACATCAGGGATGTGGGAGCCGTCACGCGTCCGCAGAGGCCGAGTTCCCCGATTACGGGGGTACTCGCACGGTACTCACACCGTACTCAAGACCCGAAATACAGGAATGACGTCGAGGGTTTTACGGAAAGACACGGAGAACGCTAGGGTGCCTCAGATGTTCTACGCTGCCTCGTCCCCCACCAGAGCAGCGAGGTCCTGTGACCACTCGCCGGGTTTTCGGCGGGGGGTTGCATGACTAGCTCGCTGCGATCCGACGGCGACCGGAAGTCGTCGTCCCCGCGCGCCCGGCCGAGCAGGCAGCGCGACGCGTTCTTCGACAACGCCAAGTACCTGGCGATCGTGCTCGTCGGCGTGGGCCACGCCTGGGGACAGATCCTGGACGGGAACCGGACCGTGGAGACCCTCTACCGGGTCCTGTACACGTTCCACATGCCGGCGTTCATCGTCATCTCCGGCTACTTCTCGCGCAGTTTCGACCTGAGCCCCAAGCGCGTCAAGCGGCTGATCACCGGTGTCGCCGTCCCGTACCTCGTCTTCGAGGTCGCCTACACGCTGCACCGCCGCGCCAGCGAGGACCCGCAGAGCGACTTCAGCCTGCTGGACCCGACCTACCTCCTGTGGTTCCTGTGCGCGCTGTTCGTCTGGCGGCTGACCACCCCCATCTGGCAGACAGTCCGCTGGCCGCTCCCGATCGCCCTCGGCATCGCCGCGCTGGCCTCCGTGACACCCACCGTCGGCAACGACCTGAACATGCAGCGCGTGCTGCAGTTCCTGCCGTGCTTCGTGCTGGGCCTGGTGCTGCGCCCCGAACACTTCCAGCTGGTACGGCGCCGCTCGGTGCGGATCTGGTCCGTGCCGGTGGTCGCGGCGGCGCTGGTGATCGGCTGGTGGTCGGTGCCGCGCATGGAGACCGGCTGGTTCTACCGCAACGCCGCCGTGCAGGACACGGGCGGCCCCTGGTGGTCCGGGCCGGTGCTGACGCTCGCGCTCTTCGGCTGCTCCGTGGTGCTGACCGCGTGCTTCTTCGCCTGGGTGCCCGGCCGCCGCATGTGGTTCACGGCCCTGGGCGCCGGCACGATCTACGGCTACCTGCTGCACGGCTTCCTGGTGAAGGAGGGCAGCTACACCGGCTGGTTCCAGAACTCCTTCCTGGACGAGCCCCTGGGCGAGATCGGGCTCACCGTCCTCGGAGCCACCGCCATCACCCTCCTGTGCACCAAGCCCGTCCAGCGGGTCATGCGGTACGTGGTCGAGCCCAGGATGGACTGGGCCTTCAAGCGGGATCCCGGCGACGCCGCCCGGGGCCGGGAGAAGCGGAACGACGACAAGGCCGGGGGCGAGGCACGCGAGACGTCCACCGCGCCCGCCGCGCCGAACGGCAGCGGCGAGAAGGTCTCCGTCTAGAACCGGTGGGTCACCCCTGACCGAGAAGTGCGCGCATCCGCGCGTACTTCTCGGTCAGTCGTGTGCGGGTGGCGCCGTCGAGGACGGCGAGCCGCGCGGGGTCGGCGTTGTGCGCCAGGTCCGCCTCCTTGACCAGGGACGCGCCGGAGGTGGCGAGGATCCGTGCGGCGTACGCCTCGGGCGGCTCCCCCGCCCGTTTGGTGAGGGCCAGGACGATGTCCTTGGTGCGGCGGCTCAGCGGCGCCTCGTCCAGCCACCGCTCGGTCAGCGCGTCGTCCTCGACGGCGTCGTGCAGCCAGGCGGCCGCGACCTGCTCGTCGTCGCCGCCGCGTTGCCGTACGCCCTCGGCGACGGCCCGCAGGTGTTCTGCGTACGGCCGGCCCGCCTTGTCGGTCTGTCCGGCGTGGGCGGCGCGTGCGGTGGCCTCGACCTCGGCCAGGGTGAGCGGCCGGGCGGGCGAACCGTTGTCCTGGGGCATGGATCCAGTATGTCGGTGCGGGCGCGGGCGCTCAGCCGGCCGGCGTCGCGGACTGGGCCGTCGGGCCCTCCCGGCAGATCAGCAGCAGCGCCCGGTCGTCGTTGACGTCCTTGGCCACCGCCTCGATCAGGTGCCAGGCCGCGCCGTGGAAGCCGCCCGCGACATAGCGGTCGGCCTCGCCGGTGAGGCGGTCGATGCCCTCGGCGATGTCCCGGTCCGAGGTCTCCACCAGGCCGTCCGTGAACAGCATCAGCACGTCTCCGGGACGCAGGGTGCCCTTCACCTGGTCGAACTGCGCACCGTCGTACACGCCGAGCAGCGGCCCCTCGGCCGACTTCTCCTCCCAGCGGCCCGTGCCCGCGCTGAGCTGGAGGCCCGGCGGATGTCCGGCGGAGTACAGCTCGTAGTCGCCGGAGTCGAGGTCCAGGACGAGGTGGATGGAGGTGGCGAAGCCCTCGTCCCAGTCCTGGCGGAGCAGGTAGCCGTTGGCCGCCGGCAGGAAGGCGTGCGGGGGCAGGCTGCCCAGCAGACCGCCGAAGGCGCCCGACAGCAGCAGGGCGCGCGAGGCCGCGTCCATGCCCTTGCCGGAGACGTCGGTGAGGACAACCTCCAGGGTCCGGCCGCCGTTGGTGCGGGCCGCGACGACGAAGTCGCCGGAGAAGGACTGGCCGCCGGCCGGGCGCAGCGCCATCTCCCGGTGCCAGCCCTTGGGCAGTTGGGGCAGCTTGCTCTGGACGCGGATGCGTTCGCGCAGGTCGAAGAGCATGGTGCCGCCGCGCCGCCAGGGCACGCCGACCCGGCTGCGGAACTGGGCGACGAGCAGTCCGAAGAAGCCGCAGGCCGCGACCACCAGGACCACACCGGGGGTGACCCGGGAGGGGCCCTCGGTGTACGGGCCGAGCTGCACCGACTCCACGATCAGCGCGGTGGCCGCCGCCGCGTACAGGCCGAGCAGGCTCGCCGGGCGCAGCAGCAGGCCGCCCGCGACGATCGGGATGACCAGCGCGGAGGGCGAGCACCACACGGAGTTGGCCATCGTGGTGGCCGCGATGACGGGGATCGTCAGCAGCAGTCCGGCGAGCGCGATCCAGTCCGAGCCGTCACCGCGGAAGTAGTCGACGGCGGCTCGGCGCACGCCGACGCGGGCCCGGTGCCACTGCTTCTTCCACCGGGCCGTGAACGTCTCGGCCGCCGCGCGCCGCTGTCGTCCTGCTGCCATTAGTTCGGGACCCTATCCATCGGACCGGCCGCTTGGCACGGGAGGTCCCACTTGTCCCCCGTCCGGGGCCGGACTTCACAGTCAACTTCACGAACGGCCTTCGCGCCGCAACCCCACGGAAATTGTCTCGCCCGCCCCCTGGGGTCCTGGTACGCATGCCGCATGGAACGATCCACGGATGATGACGGCGGCGACGGCATGACGACGACGGCGGAGCCGAGGGTGCTGCGGCACGAGGAGTGGGACAGGTGGTACGGCACGCTGATCCGTGCCTTCGGCGGGATTCCGGGGCCGGCCGAGGAGTTGGCGCTGTTCCGGGAACTGACGCAGGTCGACCGGTCGATCGGCGTGTGGGAGGGCTCCGGGAGGGGCGAGGAGTGCGTCGGTACGGCGGGGGCGTTCGCCTTCCGGATGACCGTGCCGGGCGGTGCGCCGGTGCCCGCCGCGGGCGTGACGATGGTGAGCGTCGCCGCCACGCACCGGCGCCGGGGCGTGCTGACGTCGATGATGCGGCGGCAGTTGGACGACGTACGGTCCTGGGGCGAGCCGCTGGCCGTGCTGACGGCCTCCGAGCCGGGGATCTACGGCCGGTTCGGCTACGGCGCCGCGACCTTCGAGCTCGGCGCGGAGATCGACACCGGCCGGGTCCGGCTGTCGGTGCCGCCCGGCACGGATGACGTACGGGTGCGGTACGCGGCGCCCGCCGACGTACTCGACGCGTGCGAGGCGGTGTACGCGCGACTGGTGCCGGCCCGGCCGGGGATGCTGGCCCGGCGGCCCGGCTGGGAGCGGATGGCGCTGCTCGACCCGGAGAGCGCGCGGGACGGTGCCTCGCCCCTGCAGTGTGTGCTCGCCCGGCGGGGCGGCGAGGTCACCGGGTACGCGCGGTTCCGGGTGCGGCCGGCCTGGGGGCCGGAGGGTCCCGGGGGCACGGTGGTCCTGGACGCCCTGGCCGGCCTGGACCCGGCGAGCGAGGCGGCGTTGTGGCGCTTCCTGTACGACGTCGACCTGACCTCCGCGCTCGCGGTGCGGGGGCGGCCGGTCGACGAGGCGTGGCAGTACCAGGTGTCGGACATCCGGCGGTGCCGGCCGACGCTGCGGGACGCGTTGTACGTACGGCTGGTGGACGTGGGGGCGGCGCTGGCCGCGCGGACCTACCGGGTGCCGGTGGACGTGGTGTTCGAGGTCGAGGACGCCTTCTGCCCCTGGAACGAGGGGCGTTGGCGGCTGAGCGGCGACCCGAAGGGGGCGTCCTGCGAGCGTACGGCGGACGCCGCCGATCTCGTCCTGTCGGTAAGGGAGTTGGGGGCGGCGTACCTCGGGGGCGTGAGCCTCGGTTCGCTCGGTGCGGCGGGGCGGGTGCGCGAGGTGCGGGCCGGGGCGCTGGCGGAGGCGTCGGTGGGGTTCGGGTCGGACGTGGCGCCGTGGCTGCCGCACGGGTTCTGAGCGCGGTCTCCTAGCGCTTCTGGCAGGTGGGGCACCAGAAGAGGTTGCGGGCGGCGAGCTCGGCGGTGCGGACCGGGCTGCCGCAGAGGTGGCAGGGCTGGTTGGCCCGGCGGTAGACGTAGACCTCGCCGCCGTGGTCGTCGACGCGGGGCGGGCGGCCCATCGCCTCGGGGGTGTGCTCGGGGCGGACGGTGTCGATGCGGTTGTTGCGTACGCCCTCGCGCATGAGGCCGGTGAGGTCCTGCCAGATCGCGTCCCACTCGGCGGGGGTGATGTCCTTGCCGGGGCGGTACGGGTCGATGCCGTGGCGGAAGAGGACCTCGGCGCGGTAGACGTTGCCGACGCCGGCGACGACCTTCTGGTCCATGAGCAGGGCGGCGACGGTGGTGCGGCTGCGGGAGATCCGGCGGTAGGCCGCCGCGGGGTCGGCGTCCGGACGCAGCGGGTCGGGGCCGAGGCGGTCGTGTATCGCCTGCTTCTCCGGGTCGGTGATCAGCGCGCAGGTGGTGGGGCCGCGGAGGTCGACGTACGCGGTGTCGTTGACGAGGCGCAGGCGGACGGTGTCCGTGGGCGGGGGCGCGGGGGCGGGGCCGAAGGCGACCTTGCCGAAGAGGCCGAGGTGGATGTGGACCCAGTGGGGGTCGTCGGCCGCGCCGAAGCCGAGGAAGAGGTGCTTGCCGTGGGCGACGGCGGTGGTCAGGACGGTGCCGTCGAGGAGGGCGGCGGAGTCGGTGAACTTGCCCTGGGGGCTGGTGACGCGGACTGCCGTCCCGGCGAAGGCTGCGGTGTGGTCCCGGGCCAGCCGGTGGATCGTGTGGCCCTCTGGCACGTGCGGTGTCCTTTCGCGTTCTCGCCCTCGGTGCCGCTTCGCGGGGGTTGCCCTGCTCTCTTCGCCTGCCCGCCCACCCGACTCGGTGGGCCGGGGAGGCGCCGCTCTTCCCCGGGCTCCGCCCCGGACCCGGCGGGACCCGTGCCGCCTCCGGTGCTCGGGGGGTCTGGTGCGGTGGAGGCGGCCGTGCGGATCGGGAGCTCTACTGCTGCGGGTGGTGGGCCGGGATCGGCGGGAGGTCGCCCGTGGTCTCGTAGGACGTGAGCATGTCGATGCGGCGGATGTGGCGTTCGTCGCCGGAGAACGGGGTGGCGAGGAAGGTCTCGACGAACTTCGTCGCCTCGTCCTGCGTGTGCATGCGGGCGCCCACCGCGACGACGTTGGCGTTGTTGTGCCGGCGGCCCAGCGACGCCGTCTCCTCGCTCCAGGCCAGCGCGGCGCGCACGCCCTTCACCTTGTTCGCCGCGATCTGCTCACCGTTGCCGGAGCCGCCGATCACGATGCCGAGGGCGTCCTGGTCCGCGGCCGTGCGCTCGGCGGCGCGCAGACAGAAGGGCGGGTAGTCGTCCTGGGCGTCGTAGATGTGCGGGCCGCAGTCGACGGGCTCGTGGCCCGCCTCCTTGAGCCACTCGACGAGGTGGTTCTTGAGTTCGAAGCCCGCATGGTCCGAGCCGAGATACACGCGCATGCGTCGAGTGTGACACGCGGGCCGGAAGACGGACTCCTCGGGTGGCGGCTGGGAAAGGAGACGTGGATGACATGGGGAACGAGCGTTCCGGGTCATGGCCTGGACGGGCCTGTCGCCTTCGTCAAGCAGCGGATCACCGCGCGGAGCGCCGTCGCCGGCCCGCGAAGCACGCACCCGTAGCACGTGGCAGGCACACGAAAGAGGCTCGCCGGGGCGCTGTCCGCGCACCGGCGAGCCTCTTCGGTGGGCCCGGCGGCCCTACCGCTTGCCGGCCAGCTTCCAGGCGGCGGGCAGGACGCCCATCGCCAGCGCCGCCTTCAGCGCGTCGCCGATCAGGAACGGGGTGAGGCCGGCCGCGATCGCGGCGGTGAAGGACATGTCGGCGGCAAGGGCCAGGTACGGCACGCCGACGGCGTAGATGATCGCCTCGCCGAGCAGCATCGTGCCGGCCGTGCGCAGCACCGAGCGGTCGGCGCCGCGGCGGGCCAGCGCACCCACGGCCGTGGCGGCGAGCAGCATGCCGAAGACGTAGCCGAGGGAGGGGGCCGCGGTGCCGGACCCGCCCTCCGCGAACCACGGCACGCCCGCCATGCCGACCAGGGCGTACAGCGCGAGCGAGAGGAGGCCGCGGCGGGCGCCGAGCGAGGTGCCGACGAGCAGTGCCGCGAAGGTCTGGCCGGTCACCGGGACCGGGGAGCCGGGCACGGGCACGGCGATCTGGGCCGCGATGCCGGTGAGCACGGCGCCGCCCGCGACGAGCGCGACGTCCCGGACTCGGGAGGAGGGGATGAGGTCGGCGAGGACCTGCCCGGAGCGTCGGGCGGGGACGGCAGCGGTGCTCATGGGGACTCCGCGGTGGTGTGGACATGTCGGGACACCGCGACGCTATCCCAGCCGCCTGGAGCCGATCACCAGCAGCGCTCGACAAAGGCCGACTCGTCGGCTTGGTGGGCTCCCGACAAAGGGCGCGGGATACACCCGGTCGCGGGTGACACCGGTCACCGAGGGGGTGAGGCGGGCATCACCCCCAAACGGAACCCTGCATTCGGATGATTGCGTTCCGTATCCGGTCCGTCCGCATCGTGGGCGGTCGCTGTCGCCGGGCGACACGAGACCCGAGACTGTGGGCGCTTTTGCCCTGCCCAGCCCCTTCCCCCGCCTCCACCCGCCCCCCCCACGCATTGGACGAGCCGCTCCATGTCCAACAGCACCACCGCCAAGGCGCCCCAGCAGCCGGCGGACGCCTCCCTCTCCCACGGCCTCAAGCAGCGCCACCTGTCGATGATCGCCCTCGGCGGGGTGATCGGCGCCGGGCTGTTCGTCGGTTCCGGGGCCGGAATCGCCGCCGCCGGGCCCTCGATCGTCGTCGCCTACACGCTCTCCGGCCTCCTCGTGATGCTGGTGATGCGGATGCTGGGCGAGATGTCCGCCGCGTATCCGTCGTCCGGCTCCTTCTCCGCGCACGCCGAGCGGGCGATCGGCCCGTGGGCCGGGTTCACCGCGGGCTGGGCGTTCTGGGTGCTGCTGTGCACGGCCGTCGGCCTGGAGGGCATCGGAGCCGCGCAGATCGTGCACGGCTGGCTGCCGGGCACGCCCGAGTGGGCGTGGGTGGCGCTGTTCATGGTGGTGTTCTGCGGGACGAACCTGGCCGCCGTGAAGAACTTCGGCGAGTTCGAGTTCTGGTTCGCCGCCCTCAAGGTGGGCGCGATCTCGCTGTTCCTGGTGCTCGGCGTGCTGGCGATCTGCGGCGTCCTGCCGGGTACCGGCTCCCCGGGCACCTCCCACCTGGGCGACTTCCTGCCGAACGGCGGCAACGGCCTGATCATCGGCCTGCTCGCCTCGGTGTTCGCCTACGGCGGCCTGGAGACGGTGACCATCGCGGCCGCCGAGTCGGAGAACCCGGTCAAGGGCGTGGCGGGCGCCGTGCGGACGGCGATGTGGCGCATCGCGCTGTTCTACATCGGCTCGATGGCGGTCATCGTGACCCTGGTCCCGTGGGACTCCCCCGAGGTCGTCGAGAAGGGCCCGTACGTCGCCGCCCTCGACGAGCTGGGCATCCCGGGCGCGGGTCAGCTCATGAACATCGTGGTGCTGGTCGCGCTGCTGAGCGCGATGAACGCCAACATCTACGGGGCCTCCCGCATCGGCTACTCGCTGGTCGAGCGGGGCCAGGGCCCGAAGGTGCTGGGCCGGGTGTCGGGCGGGGTGCCGCGGGTCGCGGTGCTGGTCTCCTCCCTGTTCGGCTTCGGCTGCGTGCTGCTCAGCTACTGGCGGCCGGACGACGTCTTCTCCTGGCTGCTGAACATGATCGGCGCGGTCATCCTGGTCGTCTGGATCTTCATCGCCGCCTCGCAGCTGCGGCTGCGCCGCCGTCTGGAGCGGGAGGCGCCCGGGAAGCTGGTCGTACGCATGTGGGGCTTCCCGTGGCTGACCTGGGTGGCGCTGGCCGGCATGGCGGCGGTGTTCGTCCTCATGGCGCGCGAGCCGGACACGCGGGTGCAGCTTTACTCGACGGGCGGGATGACGCTGGTCCTGGCGGCCGCGGGTTACGTCCGCCAGCGGCGACGGGCCGGCCTCGGCTAGCCACGGAGCCCGACGCTCCCGAGGGCCCCCGCACGGTCGCGTGCGGGGGCCCTTTCGCGTGTCACGGCACGCCCCTCCACCCCTTCCCGGCCTCTTGCTGTTAGCGTGCACTTGCAAGCCTTTTGCAATAAGAGGTCGGAGGGGATCCGCCATGTCCGTCTACACGCTTCCTGAACTGCCGTACGACTACTCCGCACTGGCTCCCGTGATCAGCCCCGAGATCATCGAGCTGCACCACGACAAGCACCACGCGGCGTACGTCAAGGGCGCCAACGACACGCTGGAGCAGCTCGCCGAGGCGCGGGACAAGGAGACGTGGGGCTCGATCAACGGCCTGGAGAAGAATCTGGCCTTCCACCTTTCCGGCCACATCCTGCACTCGATCTACTGGCACAACATGACCGGTGACGGCGGCGGCGAGCCCCTGGACAAGGACGGCGTGGGCGAGCTGGCCGACGCGATCGCCGAGTCCTTCGGCTCCTTCGCCGGTTTCAAGGCGCAGCTCACCAAGGCCGCCGCGACCACCCAGGGCTCCGGCTGGGGCGTGCTGGCGTACGAGCCGCTGAGCGGCCGGCTGATCGTCGAGCAGGTCTACGACCACCAGGGCAACGTGGGCCAGGGTGCGACCCCGATCCTGGTCTTCGACGCCTGGGAGCACGCCTTCTACCTCCAGTACAAGAACCAGAAGGTCGACTTCATCGACGCCATGTGGGCCGTCGTCAACTGGCAGGACGTCGCCCGGCGTTACGAGGCCGCGAAGTCCCGCACGAACAGGCTGCTGCTGGCTCCGTGAGAGCCGCCCCCGATCGCCCTGCCTCGTGATCGTCTTCTCAACCTTCACCGGGCAGGCGGAATGAGGAAGGCCCCCGCGAGGACGTGACTCGCGGGGGCCTTCCGATCGCCCGGCGGTACTCCCGGTCCCGCCCGTCGGCGCCGTCCGTCTCGCCCGTCGGTCGCCGTCTGGGCAGGGCGGTGCCGTTTTGCTAGCTTCGAGCACATGGTTGCCCAGGCCCGGAACTTCACGTCGCGTCGCTATGTCGACCTGCGACGCCAGGGCACTGCCACCTGTCGCAGTCCTCACGTGAGCTGACGGGGGCGCCCCACCGGGTGCCCGCGGCGAACGAGTCAGCAGATCCGTGAGGCGGGCGGAGTGGATCCGGCGCGCCTCCATCCGTTCAGACGGCGCAGTGTCGGACCCGTTCCGGAGGAGAACCACCCATGCCCAGTCCCGCGGCAACCCTGCCCGCTTCCCCCGTACCGCGCGGCGCCGACCGCGACCGGCGGCGGGCCAGCGCAAGTGTCGTCCTGCGCTCCGTGCTGGAGCACGGGCCCGTGGCGCGCAGCACCATCGCCCGGCTGACCGGGCTGTCCCCGGCGTCGGTGACGGACTACTGCGCCCGCTTCACCCGGCTCGGGCTGGTCCGCGAGGCCGAGGCGCCCCGGCGGCCGAAGGGGGCCGGCCGGCCGCATGTGCCCCTGGACCTCGACGACTCGCGGTTCGTGGTCGGCGGGCTGCACGTGGCCGTCCCGTACACCACGGTCGCGCTGCTCGATCTGCGCGGCCGGGTGGTGCGGCGGCGGGAGCTGAAGCACGAGCGCACCGATCCGCGGTGGGTGCTGGCCCGCGCGGCGAAGGCGCTGACGGCGATGCTGGCCGAGGTCCGGGACGTCCGCCCGCTCGGGGTGGGGCTGGCGGCCGGCGGCTGGGTCGACCGGGACTCCGGCGTGATCGTCGAGCACGGGCTGCTGGGCTGGCGGGACGTGCCGGTGCGTGAGGTGCTCGGTGCGCACACCGGGCTGCCAGTCCATGTCGACGGCCACGCACGGGCGTTGGTCAACGGTGAGCGGCTGTTCGGGCGGGCGCGGGGCAGCGGGAGCATGCTGCACCTGTTCGTCGGCAACGTGGTCGACGCGGCGTTCGCCACGCACGACGAGGTGCACCACGGGCCGCGTTCGCAGGCGGGCGCGATAGCGCACATTCCGGTGCCGGGCGGCAGCGAGCCCTGCGCGTGCGGGCGTACCGGCTGCCTCCAGGCGGAGTTGAGCGAGCGGACCCTGTGCCGCCGGGCCCGTGCGGCCGGCATCACCGACGGGCTCAATCCGCGGCACGTGCTCACCGCGGCGAACGCCGGTGACCCGGTGGCCGCCGCACTGCTGCGGGAGCGGTCGCGGGCCACCGGGCGGGCGGCGGGGCTGCTGGCGGACGTCCTCAACCCGGAGACGGTGGTGGTGACCGAGATCGGCGCCATGCACCGCCAGGACTGCCTGGCCGCCCTGCGTGAGGCGGTCGGCACGGAACGCGCGGCGGGCGTCCTCCCGACGAGTTTCCCCGACTCCGTACTGGCCGTCGCGGGCGGCTCGGTCGTCCTGGACGTGCTGTACCGGGACCCGCTGGGCGCTTCGCCCGAGGCCAATTAATTCAGAAACTCCGAATGTTGACACGGATCGCCGACGACCGGAATCATTCAACTCATGAGCTGTCGCACCTTCTGTTGCTGACGCCCCGGCGCGCCCGGAGCGCGCATCCCGCTGTGTGAATTCTCCTTCCCGCACCTCCTTGTGCCGGAATTCCGCATGCCTCATTCCATTCCATCCCGTTCCACCCCGTGATGCCTTCCCGGCTGCCCTCGCGCTGTCCGCCGGCGCGTGCCGCCCGTATGAGTTCAGGGAGTTCTCCCATGTCCGCTCCGCCTGTCACAGGCATTGACCGCCGCTTGTTCCTCACCTCGGTCGTCGGCGCCTCGGCCGCCGTCGCCGGGCTCAGCGGCTGCGCGAACGGCAGTGCCGCCGCCGAGACGAAGGGGGCCGCCACCGCTCCGCTGGCCACCAAGGTGCCCGAGGGCACCAGCCTGAAGATCGCTTCCTATCAGGACACCCAGCAGATCCAGTTCGAGCTGGCCCGGCTGAAGGTTCCCTTCGAGGTGTCGGACTGGCTGAACATAGGCGCCGGCCCCGATGTCATCAACGCGTTCCGGGCGAACTCCCTGGACCTCGCCAACAACGCGGGCATTCCCCCGATCCAGGCGTACTACCAGGGTTTCAAGGCGAAAATCGTCGCAATCAACCTCACCCGTAAACCGAACTATCTGTTCGCGACGAAGCCCGGCAGCGACATCCGCACCGTGGCGGACTTCGAGGGCAGGAAGCTGGCCTTCTCGCAGGGACAGGCGCAGGGTGTCGTGCTGCTGCGGGCGCTGAAGAAGGCGAGCCTCGCCTACGACGACGTGGAGCTGGTGCCGCTGACCAGCAACCAGTTCCTGACCGCGCTCCAGTCCGGCCAGGTGGACATCGCCCCGCTCGCCAACAGCCAGGCCCCCGCCTATCTGAAGCAGTACGGGTCCAAGGGCGCCCACACCATCGAGACCGACGTGGTCGACCTGCTCAGCCTGCTGTGGGCGCCGCAGTCCGTACTGAACGACCGCGCGAAGGCGGCCGCCGTCGCCGTCTACATCCCGCAGTGGGCCAAGGGCCTGGTGTGGTCGTGGGAGCACCCGG
This sequence comes from Streptomyces sp. NPDC093065, assembly GCF_044754585.1. Classification (NCBI taxonomy): domain Bacteria; kingdom Bacillati; phylum Actinomycetota; class Actinomycetes; order Kitasatosporales; family Streptomycetaceae; genus Streptomyces; species Streptomyces sp. NPDC093065. The sequence continues at coordinate 218,671 of NZ_JBIVPJ010000001.1, forward strand.
ACGAGTGGAACCGGGAGTTCTACGTCAAGACGCAGAACCTGACCCTCGCGCAGGCGGAGGCCGTCACCGACCTGGCCAACAAGCCGCTGTTCCCGCCGAGCTGGGACGAGGCGGTCAAGTGGGAGCAGGAGACGGCGGACCTGCTGGCGGAGGGCGGATTCGTGAAGGAGTTCGACGTCGAGCAGCTCTTCGACCGTCGTTTCGAGGCCATCGCGGCGCGCGCCGTGACGGCGGAGTACCGGAGGTGAGCGCCGTGACCACCACCGTCGCGGCCGCCGGGAGCGCGGTCACCGTCGAGGAGGACCCCCGTCAGGTGCGCCGGCGCCGCCGGCTCTCGCCGGGGAAGCGGTGGCCCGCCGCCCGGCTCACCGGTCCGCTGCTGGTGGTCGTCCTGTGGACGGCCGCCTCCGCCGCCGGGGCGCTGGATCCCGGTGCGATCCCGGCGCCCTGGACGGTGGCCGAGACGGCCGGCCGGCTGTGGTCGGACGGGACGCTCGCCACCGACGTCGTCACCTCGCTGCGCCGGGCGGCGATCGGGTTCGCCATCGGGCTCGGCGCCGGAGTGCTGCTGGCGCTGGCCGCCGGGCTCAGCCGGGTGGGCGAGGCGCTGATCGACGGAACGGTGCAGCTCAACCGGGCCATACCGACGCTGGGTCTGATCCCGCTGTTCATCCTGTGGCTGGGCATCGGGGAGACCTTCAAGATCGCCATCATCGCGATCGTCGTGTACATCCCGATGTATCTGAACACGCACGCCGCGCTGTCCGGCATCGACAGCCGCTACGTCGAACTGGCCGAGGTGCAGGGACTGTCGAGGCTGCGGTTCGTGCGCCAGGTGGTGATCCCCGGCTCGCTGCCCGGCTTCTTCGTGGGGCTGCGGCTCAGTGTGACCGGCTCCTGGCTGGGCCTGGTGGTGCTGGAGCAGATCAACGCCACCAGCGGTCTCGGCTACATGATGTTCCAGGCCCAGAACTACGGCCAGACGGACGTGATCCTCGTCGGCCTGCTGATCTACGGCGTCTTCGGTCTGGTCTCCGACAGCGTGGTCCGTCTGATCGAGCGGAGGGTGCTGTCATGGCGACGCACACTGAGCAGCTGACCCGTCCGGCCGTCCGGCTGCACGGTCTGACCAGGTCGTTCAAGAACCGTACGGTGCTCGACGGCATCGACCTCGAACTGCCCGCGGGCCAGTTCACGGCGCTGCTGGGGCACAGCGGGTCCGGCAAGAGCACACTGCTGCGGGCCGTGGCGGGCCTGGACCACGGGGTCGCGGGCTCGGGGCAGTTGTCCGCGCCCGAGCGGGTGTCCGTGGTCTTCCAGGACTCCCGGCTGCTGCCCTGGCGGCGGGTGCTGGACAACGTCCTGCTCGGCACCGAGGGCAAGGAGGCCGCTGAACGGGGCCGCGAGGCGCTCGCCGAGGTCGGCCTGGGAGGCCGCGAACGCGCCTGGCCCGGGGAGCTGTCCGGCGGCGAGGCGCAGCGCGCCGCCCTGGCCCGCGCCCTGGTACGGGAGCCGCAACTCCTCCTCGCCGACGAGCCGTTCGGCGCGCTGGACGCCCTGACCCGGATCAGGATGCACCACCTGCTGCGGGAGCTGTGGAAGCGGCACCGGCCCTCGGTCCTCCTGGTCACCCACGACGTGGACGAGGCGATCGTCCTCGCCGACCGGGTGCTGGTGCTGGAGAACGGCCGCATCGGCCTCGACCTGACCATCGACCGCCCCCATCCGCGTTCCTACCGGGAGCCGCTGCTGGGCGAGTACCGGGAGCGGCTGCTGGCCGCCCTGGGCGTGACGGAGGACCACTGATGACCCGCCGGCTCCATCTGAACGCGTTCCTGATGAACACCGGCCACCACGAGGGGTCGTGGCGGCTGCCGGAGAGCGACCCGTACGCCCATGTCAGCCTCGCGCACTACGTGAAGCTGGCCCGGACCGCCGAACGGGGCACCTTCGACTCGCTGTTCCTCGCCGACGGCCCGCAGCTGTGGAGCAACCTCGCGCAGCGCCCGGCCGGCGCGCTGGAACCGCTGACCCTGCTGACCGCGCTGGCCACCGCGACCGAGCACATCGGGCTGATCGCGACGGCCTCCACGTCGTACAACTCGCCTTACAACCTGGCCCGCAAGTTCGCCTCGCTGGACGTCATCAGCGGCGGCCGGGCCGGCTGGAACATCGTCACCACCGCCGGCGCCCAGGCGGCCCGCAACTTCGGTCTGGACGCCGAACCCGCGCACGCCGAACGCTACGCCCGAGCCGCCGAGTTCCTGGACGTGGCGCTGAAGCTGTGGGACAGCTGGGAGGACGACGCGATCCTCGCCGACAAGGCGGCCGGCGTGTGGGGCGACGACGCACGCATCCATCCGCCGCGCCACAAGGGGACGTACTTCAGTGTCGAGGGGGCGCTCAACGTACCGCGTACTCCGCAGGGTTACCCGCTGCTGGTGCAGGCCGGGTCCTCGGCGGACGGCAAGGCCTTCGCGGCCCGGTACGCGGAGGCGGTGTTCACCGCGCAGCAGACGCTCGCGGACGCGCAGTCCTTCTACGCCGACATCAAGTCCCTCACCCGGCGGGCGGGGCGCGATCCGGAGCACCTCAAGGTGCTGCCGGGCATCGTCCCGGTGCTCGGTTCCACCGAGGCGGAGGCGCGCGCCGCGGAACAGGTCCTGGAGGACCACATCGTGCACACGCACGGCGTGCGGCGCCTGGCGGACCTGCTGCGGCTGGAGCCCGGCACCCTGGACCTGGACGGTCCGCTGCCGGACGACCTGCCGCCGGAGAGCGCCATCGAGGGCGCCAAGAGCCGCTACACGCTGGTCGTGGAGCTGGCCCGGCGCGAGAGCCTGACCGTGCGGCAGCTGATCGGACGGCTCGGCGGCGGGCGCGGCCATCTGACGTTCACCGGGACGCCGGAGCAGGTGGCCGACCAGATCGAGTCGTGGTTCACGCGGGGCGCCGCCGACGGCTTCAACATCATGCCGCCGGTGCTGCCGTCGGGCCTGGAGGCCTTCGTCGACCACGTCGTCCCGATCCTGCGCGAGCGCGGCCTGCTGCGCACCGCGTACGGGCCGCGGCAGACGCTGCGCGAGCGCTACGGCCTGCCCCGGCCCCGCAACCAGTACGTCACCGACGCCACGGACCGGGACCCGGCTCCGGCCGGGGCGCCGGCCGCGCTCACCCGTATCTGACTCACCCGCTTCCGAGAGAGGACCTCACCATGAGCGAGCCGCGGATCACCAAGATCACCTCCCGTATCGGCGCCAAGGTGTCCGGCGTGGACATCTCCCGCCCGCTGGACGGGGCGACCGTCACCGCGCTGAGTGACGCCCTGGCCGAGCACAAGGCACTGGTGTTCGACGACGTGAACCTCGACGACGAGGGCCAGCAGGCCTTCGTGCGCGCCTTCGGGGAGCTCACCACCGCCCACCCGACCGTCGGCGCCGTCAACGGCGCCCCGAACGTGCTGCCGGTGGACAGCGAGCGGGGCCGCGCCAACCACTGGCACACCGACGTCACCTTCGTCCTCAACCCGCCGCAGGCCACCTCGCTGCGCAGCCTGACGGTCCCGCCGTACGGCGGCGAGACCCTGATCGCGTCCTCGGCGGGCGCCTACCGCGACCTGCCGGAGCCGCTGCGCCGGCTGGCCGACGGACTGTGGGCGGAGCACACCAACGACTACGCGGTCGCGGACGAGGACATCGACGACGAGAGGGCCGCCCAGCGGTCCCAGTTCACGTCGATCAAGTACCGCACGGCCCACCCGGTGGTGCGCGTCCACCCGCTGACCGGGGAGCGGGGACTGTTCATCGGCGGGTTCGCACAGCGGATCGTGGGCCTGTCGGTCGGCGAGTCGCGCAAGCTGCTGGAACTGCTCCAGTCCTATGTCACCCGGCCGGAGAACGTGCTGCGGCACCGCTGGTCGGAGAACCAGCTGGTGCTGTTCGACAACCGCATCACCCAGCACTACGCCGTCGACAACTACGACGGCCGGCCGCGCCGGCTGCACCGGGTGACGCTGGCCGGTCCCGTGCCGGTGGGCATCGAGGGCAAGGAGAGCTACTCCATCGAGGGCGACGCCTCGCACTACACCCCGGTCGCCGCGTAACCCCGCGTCACCGGAGCCGCACCGCCCGATTCCCCGCGCCCCGTGGAGGCGGCGCGGGGAATCGCGCGTGTCCGGGTCAGAGGTTGCTGAAGTCCGGGCCCTTGGTGCGGGTCCGCTTGATCTCGTAGAAGCCGGGCACGGAGGCCACGGCGAGGGTGCCGTCCCAGAGCTTGGCCGCTTCCTCGCCCTTGGGGGCGGGGGTGACGACCGGGCCGAAGAAGGCGAGCTGCCCGCCGTCGGCGCCGGGCACGGCGATGACCGGGGTGCCGACCTCCTGGCCGACCTTGTCGATGCCCTCCTTGTGGGAGGCGCGCAGCTGGGGCTCGTAAGGGGTGTCGTCCCAGTGGTCCATGAGGGACTCGGGCAGACCGACGTCCTTCAGGGCGGCGGCGACCGTCTCCCTGCCCGGCCCCTCCTCCTGGTTGTGGATGCGGGTGCCGAGCGCCGTGTAGAGGCCGCCGAGCACCTCGGCGCCGTGCTCCTCCTGGGCCGCGATGACGACGCGGACCGGACCCCACGCCTTGACCTCGAGCATCTCGCGGTACTCCGCGGGCAGCTCGTCGAGCTTGTCCTCGTTGAGGACGGCCAGGCTCATCAGGTGCCAGCGGACCTCGATGTCCCTGACCTTCTCCACCTCCAGGACCCAGCGGGAGGTCATCCAGGCCCAGGGGCACAGCGGGTCGAACCAGAAGTCGACAGGCGTCTTCTCGGACATGTCTCTCCTCTTGAGGCGCGCGAGTAGCCGTTTCTCGGGGCAACCGACCGGTCGGCCCGCTCATTCCCGGCTGCCACGCGTCAGGGGCGCATGGCAGGATCGGTGCTGTCCGCATACTGAACATCACCCGCAACACCACTCACATACCGAACACCACCCGAGGGAGTGCCGCCCGTGCCCGGTGAGAATCTGTCCCGCGACGAGGCCCGGGAGCGGGCCGCACTGCTGTCCGTCGATGGGTACGAGGTGTCCCTCGACGTGCGTTCGGCCGTCGGTGACGCCCAGGACGAGGGCCCGCGCACGTTCCGGTCCGTCACCACGATCCGCTTCCGCTGCAACGAGTCCGGCGCGAGCAGCTTCGCCGACCTGATCGCGCCGAGCGTCACCGCCGTCTCCCTGAACGGCCGCGACCTCGACCCGAGCGAGGTCTTCGACGGCTCCCGGATCGTCCTGGAGGACCTGGCCGCCGACAACGAGCTGGTGGTCGACGCCCAGTGCGCGTACTCCCGCACCGGCGAGGGAATGCACCGCTTCGTCGACCCCGAGGACGGCGAGGTGTACCTGTACACCCAGTACGAGCCGGCCGACTCCCGCCGGGTCTTCGCCAACTTCGAGCAGCCGGACCTCAAGGCCCCCTTCCGCTTCGAGGTGCGCGCGCCCGAGGAGTGGACGGTGTGGTCCAACGGCGCCGGTGAGCGCGTCGACGGGGTGTGGCGGTTCGCGGAGACGAAGCCGATCTCGACGTACATCACCTGTGTCGTGGCCGGCCCCTACCACTACGTGACCGACTCCTACGAGCGCGTGTTCGAGGACGGCACGCGGCTGGAGATCCCGCTCGGCGCCCTGTGCCGCAAGGGCCTGGCCCCGCACTTCGACGCCGACGACGTCTTCCTGATCACCAAGCAGGGCCTGGACTTCTTCCACGACCACTTCGACTACCCGTACCCCTTCGGGAAGTACGACCAGGCGTTCGTGCCCGAGTACAACCTCGGCGCGATGGAGAACCCCGGGATGGTGACCTTCCGGGAGGAGTACATCTTCCGCGGGAAGGTGACGCGGGCGTCGTACGAGGGCCGCGCCAACACGATCCTGCACGAGATGGCGCACATGTGGTTCGGCGACCTGGTCACCATGGAGTGGTGGGACGACCTGTGGCTGAAGGAGTCCTTCGCCGACTTCATGGGCGCGTTCGCGAACGTCGGCGCCACCCGGTTCAAGGACGCCTGGATCACCTTCGCCAACCGCCGCAAGGCCTGGGCGTACCGCGCCGACCAGCTGCCCTCCACGCACCCGATCACGGCCGACATCCGTGACCTGGAGGACGCCAAGCTGAACTTCGACGGCATCACCTACGCCAAGGGCGCCTCCGCGCTCAAGCAGCTGGTGGCGTACGTCGGGCAGGACGCGTTCCTGGAGGGCGCGCGGCGCTACTTCAAGCGGCACGCCTACGGCAACACGCGCCTGGGCGACCTGCTGTCGGTGCTCGAGGAGACCAGCGGACGGGACATGGCGGCCTGGTCGCGCTCCTGGCTCCAGACGGCCGGCGTCAACTCGCTGACCCCGCAGGTGCTGCTGAGCGCGGCGGGCACGGTCGACGAGCTGGCGGTGGTGCAGGAGGCTGCCGAGTCGCATCCCGAACTGCGCCCGCACCGGGTCGCGGTGGGCCTGTACCGGCGTACGGCCGAGGGCGCACTTGAGCGGTATGCGCGCGCCGAGGTGGACGTGGAGGGGCCGCGCACGGTGGTCGCGGAGCTGGCCGGTGCCGAGGCGCCCGAGCTGGTCCTGGTCAACGACGACGACCTCACGTACTGCAAAACGCGCTTCGACGACACCTCGCTGGCGACGCTGCGCGAGCACCTGGGCGACCTGACCGACCCGCTGGCCCGTGCCCTGTGCTGGTCGGCGCTGTGGAACATGACGCGGGACGCGCTGCTGCCGGCCCGGGACTTCGCGGCGCTGGTGCTGCGGTTCGCAGGGCGCGAGTCCGACATCGGCGTCCTGCAGATGCTGCACGCCTGGACCGGCTCGGCACTGGTGCACTACGCCGCCCCCGACTGGCGGGAGGCGGGCGGCCGGCTGCTCGCCGAGGGTGCGCTGCGCGAGCTGCGGGAGGCCGCGCCGGGCAGCGAGCAGCAGCTGGCGTGGGCGCGGTTCTTCGCGTCGGTGGCGTCCGAGAAGGCGGAACTGGCGCTGCTCCGGGGCCTGCTGGAGGGCACCGAGAAGATCGACGGGCTGGACGTGGACCAGGAGCTGCGCTGGACCTTCCTCTCCCCGCTCGCGGCCCACGGCGGCGCCGACGAGGGCGTCCTGGCCGCCGAGCTGGCCCGCGACGACACGGCCTCCGGCAAGCGGCACCAGGTGCGCTGCCTGGCCTCGCGGCCGTCGGAGGCGGTGAAGGCGCAGGCCTGGGCGCAGGTGGTGGAGTCCGACGCGCTGTCCAACGCCCTGGTGGAGGCGACCATCGCCGGCTTCGCGCAGCCCTCGCAGCGGGACCTGCTCGCGCCGTACACCGACAAGTACTTCGCGGCGATCGAGCGGGTGTGGGCCGAGCGGTCCATCCAGATCGGGATGGACGTGGTCCGGGGCCTGTTCCCGTCGCTGCGGGACTCCCGGGACACGCTGGACGCGACCGACGCGTGGCTGTCCGCGCACGAGGACGCGGCGCCGGCACTGCGGCGGCTGGTGCTGGAGGCGCGGGACGATCTGGCGCGGGGGTTGCGGGCGCAGGCTTGCGACGGGGGTGCGTAAGGGTTCTGTTGGTCGCCGGGTGCGGGTGCGTCGTGGCTTGTCGCGCCCACGCGGCGGAGCCGCACATCGACACGGCCCGCGCCCCTTGAGGACACTGCCCTGCCCGGCGCTGCGTGAGCACCGGAGCTTTGGCCAATGAATTGGCGTTCCGTCGTCGTTACGGAATTCAGTCAATAGCAGCCGTAACCCCTGGACCGCACTGCGGCGGACCAGGGGTTTTCGGCATCCGAACACCCGTCCTTTAGTCCGGGCCTGTCCCGGTTCGGCGATGGGCCTGTAACAGCGGTTAAGGGGCGGATCGGGCGCGGGAAGTTGCCGGTCATGACGCACAACACCCCGCTCTCCCCCCGCCCCCGCCCGCTCCACGAACTGGCCCGCGGCCGGCGCCGGCTGATGACCGCCGCCCAGCTGCGGGCGCACGGCGTCTCCGCAGCCGAGGCCAACGAGCAGTGCCGGCCGGGCGGTCCCTGGCAGCAGCTGCTGCCGAACGTCGTCCTGCTGCACCCGGGCCCGCCGACCAGCGAGGAGCGCCTGCACGCGGTGCTCCTGTACGCGGCACGGGACCGGGGTTCGGGCACGGCTTCCGGTGCGGCGCCCGGGGTGTCGGTCTCGGTGCCGGTCCAGCCGGGCGGGGAGCACCCGCCGGTGCCCGCCTACGCGGAGGCGATGATCACGGGCCTGGCCGCGCTGACGCTGCACGGCTTCTCCGCCGCTCCCCCGCTGCCGTCCCTGGACCTCATCGACGTCCTGGTCCCGCGGCTGCGCCGGCTGCGGACGACGGGCTGCGCGCGGATCGTGCGCACGGCCGCGCTGCCGACCGCCGTGGAGCTGACCGGGATTCCGGTGGCGCCGGTGGCGAGGGCGCTGGCGGACGCGGTGGCGGAGCCGGCCGATCCGGGCACCGTGCGCCGGCTGCTGACGGAGGCGGTGCGCGGCGGGCACTGCGAACCGGCGGCGGTGGTGCGGGAGCTGAACCGGGCCCGGCTGCTCAGCCGCCCGCACGTGGTGGACGCCGTGGACTCGCTGGTCGCCGAGGGGCGGGCGCTGGCCGAGCAGCGCCTGTACCGGATGGTGCGCGAGCACGCCCTGCCGGAGCCGGTCTGGAACGTCGACCTGCGCCTGCCCGGCGGCCCCCACCTGGGCGGTGTGGACGCCTTCTGGCCCGAGCAGGCGGTGGCGCTGGAGCTGGACACCCGGGCGCACCGCAAGCAGGAGGACGACGCCGCCCGGGCGGAGCACGCCCGCAAGCGCGAGCACCTGGAACGGCTCGGCATCACGGTCGTGCACCTCACCCCGCGCAAGCTGCGGGAGTGCCCGGAGCACCAGGCCGCCGTCGTCCGTACGGCGCTGATGGCGGCCGGGGACCGGGAGCCCGCCGCGTACGTCGTGGTGCTGCCCCGGTAGTCCCGCAGTCCCGTAGTGCCGCCGGGACGCCGGGACGCCGGGACGCCGGGACGCCGCCGGATCAGTCGCCGCAGAACTCCGCCTCGATCACCGCCTCGCCGTCGCCCGACCAGTCTCCGTTGAAGTTGAGGGCGAGCGCGTGCCGGCCGTCCCGGGTCGTCACCGCCTCCGACGAGGAGCCGTGGATGCCGCCGGCATGGCCCCAGACCGTCACTCCACAGTCGAGTTCCCGCTTGATCAGGCCGAGCCCGTAGGAGGCGCCCGGCCTCGCGGGGACCGTGGTCGTCATCTCGGCCAGTTGCCTCGGGGGCAGCAGCCGGCCGCGGAACAGGGCGGTGTAGAAGCGGTTCAGGTCGGCGGAGTCGGAGATCATCTCCCCCGCCGCGCCGGCCATGGACGGGTTGAGCCGCGTGACGTCGTGGGTCGGGTCCGTCGCCGTCCCGTCCAGCTTGGAGTAGGCGCGGCTGCTGGGCCGCGGGAGAGTGACCCGGTTGCCCGGGACCGACGTGGCGCGCAGCTTCAGCGGGTCGATGATCCGGCGGCGCACCTCCTCGGCGTACGGGCGGCCGGTGGCCTCCTCGATCACCATGCCGGCCAGGATGTAGTTGGTGTTCGAGTAGCTCCAGTCGGTGCCGGGGGCGAAGTCCGGCTCGTGGGACGTGGCGATCGCGGCCAGCCGCCGCGGGGTCAGCGTGTCGTAGCGGTGCTCGAAGAAGCCGTCCCTGGCGAAGTACGTGCGGGCGAACTCCTCGTCGGCCGTGTAGTCGTGGATGCCGCTGGTGTGGTTGAGGAGCGTGCGCAGGGTGACGCGCTTCCCGTCGTTGCCGTTGCCCTCGACCACGCCCGGCAGCCACTCGTCCACCGTGTCGTCCAGCGAGAGCCGGCCCTCGGCCTCCAGCTGGAGCACGACGGTGGCGACGAAGGTCTTGGTGATGCTCCCGACCCGGTAGCGGTCCCGCTCGGAGCGCGGCTCGCCGGTCCGGAGGTCGCCCACTCCGACGGTCCGGGACCAGGTGCGGTGGCCGTCGCGGGCGGTCGCGGTGACGCCCGGGACGCCGTCCGCGACCGCCGCCTTCAGGGCGCGGCGCGTCGCGTCGTGGCCGTCGGCGGCCGGGGCGGCCACGGCGGGGGCGGCCAGGGCCGCCGACAGCGCCACGGCGCAGGCCGCCATCAGGGTGGTTCGAACGCGTACGGTCATGTCTTCCCCGTCCTCTGTGTCCGGTGTTCCGTTCTGCTCGGTCCGGGGGAGAGACCCGGCGGGCGGCGGGAAGGTTGCCGGGTCCGGGAGGGTTGAGCACATTTCGGCCCTCCACCACCACGGTTGTCACGGGCCGCCCCTTGTGTCCATGGTGGCGTATGGCGGAAGTACGCCATGAGTCCATCCCGTCCCGGACAACTCTCCCCAAACGACGTCCCCTTGCGTAAGGCTGAGCGGTCGTCCGGGATCGGATTCCGGACCGGTTCGGCCGGGACCGATCGGTTCCGGTCGATCCGCATGTTCCCTCCTCTACAAGGGATGCCGATGACCAACACCCCCCAGCGGGAACCGATACCGGGCGCCAGACGCGCGGCGCGGATCGTCCTGGCCACAGGTCTCGTCGCCGCGCTCGCCGCGATCGGACCGGTGCCCGTGGCCCTGGCCGCCGACGGCCCGGCGACGACCGCGCCCCCGGCCGACGCCGCCGTCAAGTCCGCCCACGACAAGCTCGGTTCCGACGACGCGGACCTGCTCGCCGAGGCGAAGGCGGGCGGCGAGAAGAACGTCACGATGATGGTCGCCACCGCGCCGGGCCGGACCGAGCAGGTGGCGAAGGAACTGGACGCGGTCGCCGGCGGCACCGTCGGCCGCACCTACGACGAGCTGGGCTACGTCCGCGCGACCGTCCCCACCGCCAAGGCGGACGCGGCCATCGCGGCCGCCGCGAAGCTCTCCTCCGTGCACGGCATCGACCTGCGCGACGAGATCCCGCTGGACGACCCGACGCCCAGCGCCGACATGGCCGGGGGCGCCTCGCACAAGGGCCGTCCCTACCCGGCGCCGAACCGCCGGACGCCCGCCGAGAACCCGTACAACCCGTCCTTCGAGACGGGCGCCGTCGACTTCGTGAAGAAGAACCCGAAGTCGGACGGCCGCGGCGTCACCATCGGCATCCTCGACTCGGGCGTCGACCTCGGCCACCCGGCGCTGCAGAAGACCACCACGGGCGAGCGCAAGATCGTCGACTGGGTCACCGCGACCGACCCGGTCGTCGACGGCGACCGCACCTGGCGCCCGATGACCACCTCGGTCTCCGGGCCCACCTTCACCTACGGCGGGCAGACCTGGACGGCGCCCGCTGGCTCGTATCGGGTGAGCACCTTCCTGGAGTCGTACACCACCGGCGGTGACGCCGCGGGCGACGCCAACCGGGACGGCGACACCACCGACTCCTGGGGCGTGCTGTACGACGCGAAGGCCGGCACGGTCCGCGTCGACCTGAACGGCAACCACGACTTCTCCGACGACAAGCCGATGAAGCCCTACAAGGACGGCTTCCAGGTCGGCTACTTCGGCACCGACGACCCGAAGACGGACGTGGCCGAGCGCCAGCCCTTCGTCGTCGAGATCCGCAAGGACGTCGTCCTCGACTCGGCGGGCGCCAAGGCGGACTTCGTCAACATCGGCGTCATCGAGTCCGAGCACGGCACGCACGTGGCCGGACTGACCGCCGCCAACGGCCTGTTCGGCGGCCGCATGGACGGTGCCGCGCCCGGCGCGAAGCTCGTGTCGTCCCGCGCGTGCACGTGGAGCGGCGGCTGCACCAACGTCGCGCTCACCGAGGGCATGATCGACCTCGTCGTCAACCGCGGCGTCGACATCGTCAACATGTCGATCGGCGGCCTGCCCGCCCTCAACGACGGCAACAACGCCCGCGCCGAGCTGTACACGCGGCTCATCGACACCTACGGCGTCCAGCTCGTCATCTCCGCGGGCAACTCCGGCCCCGGCGCCAACACCATCGGCGACCCCGGCCTCGCCGACAAGGTGATCTCGGTCGGCGCGTCCATCTCGCGCGAGACCTGGGCCGCCAACTACGGCTCCGCGGTGAAGACCGAGTACCAGATGATGCCGTTCTCCTCGCGCGGCCCGCGTGAGGACGGCGGCTTCACGCCGACCCTGACCGCGCCCGGCGCCGCGATCAACTCCATCCAGACCTGGATGCCCGGCGCCCCGGTCCCCGAGGCGGGCTACGACCTCCCGGCCGGCTACGGCATGCTCCAGGGCACCTCGATGGCGTCCCCGCAGGCCGCCGGCGCCTCGGCGCTGCTCCTGTCGGCGGCCAAGCAGGCCCGCATCGACCTCACCCCGGCGAAGCTGCGCACTGCGCTGACCTCCACCGCCGACCACATCAAGGGCGTGCAGGCGTACGAGGAGGGCGCGGGCCTGATCAACGTTCCCGACGCCTGGAAGTCGATCCGGCGCGGTGCCACCGCCCACGAGTACACGGTGGAGGCGCCGGTCGACACCGCGATCGACCAGTTCCTGAAGACCCCGGGCCAGGGCACCGGCCTCTACGACCGCGAGGGCGGCCTGAAGGCCGGGCAGAAGAAGACGTACGAGATCACGCTCACGCGCACCTCCGGCGCCGCCAAGGCGATCCGGCACGAGCTGCACTTCGAGAACAACGCGGGTCACACCTTCCGGATCGTCGGCGGGGACGAGGTGAAGCTGCCGCTGAACAAGCCGGTGACCGTGAAGGTCGAGGCCCGGCCCGGCTCCGCCGGTCTCAAGAGCGCGATCCTCGAGGTCGACGACCCGCGCACCGAGGGCGTCGACCGGCAGGTCCTGACCACGGTCGTGGTCTCCGCCCCGCTGAAGTACGCCTACTCCGCGAAGGGTTCGGTGCAGCGCAACAGCACCGAGTCCTACTTCGTGACCGTCCCCGAGGGCGCGAAGGCGCTGGAGGTGGCGATCGGCGGGCTGAAGGCCGAGAGCCAGACCCGGTTCATCTCCATCCACCCGTACGGCGTCCCGGTCGACAACACCTCCACGCCGTACTGCTACAACAACTACCTCGACGGCAACGGCTGCCGCCCCGACGTGCGTGCGTACGCCGACCCGCAGCCCGGTGTCTGGGAGGTCGAGGTCGAGGCCCGGCGCACCTCGCCGCTGCTCGACAACCCCTACAAGCTGGACGTCACCGTGCTCGGCGCTGCCTTCGACCCGGAGGTCGTGACCGTGCCCGAGGCCAAGGCCGGCACCCCGGCCGACGCCTCCTGGACGGTGACCAACCAGTACGCCGCTCTGCGGGGCAAGCTGGTCGGCGGCCCGCTCGGCTCGTCCGAGACCTCCCGCCCGACGATCAGACAGGGTGAGACGGCCACCTCCACGGTCGAGGTGCCCGAGGGCGCCGAGTCGCTGGACGTCGCCATCGGGGGCGTCTCCGACGCGGCCTCCGACCTGGACCTGACGGTCTACGGCGAGGACGGCGCGGTCGTCGCCCAGTCCGCCGACGGCGACTCGGAGGAGTCGGTCTCCATCGCGAAGCCTGCCGCCGGGACGTACACCGTCGAGGTCGCGGGCTACTCGGTGCCGTCGGGCAGCACGGAGTACGACTACCGGGACGTGTACTTCTCCGCCGGCCTCGGCTCGGTCACCGTGGACGACTCGGCGACGGTGAAGCTCGGCACGGGGGACTCGGCGACGGTGACGGGCAGCGTCACGGCCCTGGCCGCCGCACCCGAGGGCCGTGAGTTCTTCGGCCGGGTCCAGCTGGTGAACGCCCACGGCACGGTCGCGGGCCTCGGCAGCGTGCGGATCGGGAAGGTCGTGCCGTAGTCCGGTGCGGTACGCGGGGGGCGGGCGCGCCGTTTCGGGCGCCCGCCCCTTCCGCGTTCCCGTGGCCGGCCGTCAGTCGCAGGTGAGGGTGCCGGACTCGGGGAGGGAGGCGGTGATCCGGGTGCGGGCGGCGCCGATGTTCCGGTCGCCGGTGATCACCGTGTCGGCGATGGGACGGTCCCCCAGGACGCCGACCAGGACCCGGTCGCCGGGGGCGAGGCGGGCGAGGCCGTCGTCCAGGGCGAACGCCGCCGTCGGCCCGGTGCTCCCCCCGGGCGCGTAGGCGCGGGTCACCCGGAGCGTGATCCGGTGCTGTGCGGCACCCGGCACCGGTTCGGCGCCGGTCACCGTGCCCTCGGCGACCAGCCGGGCGCAGGCGAGGTAGCGGGGGGTGCCGAAGACGAGGGCCGCCTCCCGGCCCGCGGACGGGCCCTCCGGCCGCACCGCGGACTTGTCGGCCGCGCTGCCGCTCGCCGTGTCGTCGGTGGCACCGCTGCCGCTCTGCACGACGAGCCAGCCCAAACCCGTGACGACCACACCCGCGCAGGCCGCCGCGAGGACCCCCAGGGCGAGGCGGAAGGGGCGGCGGCGTGGCGCCGGGACCGGGGCCGGAGCGGGTGCGGGGCGATCCTGCGGAACGGCGTCGCCCAGGGCGTCGCCGAGCAGGTTCAGCTGCTCCCGCAGCAGCGCCACGTCGGCGGTCGCCGACCGGTACTCGCCGTGGGCGTCCGGCCCCGCGTCCGGCGGCAGCGGCTCGCCGGTGATCGCGGCCATCAGCGCGTCGTGCCCGTCGTCGTACCCACCGGGGTGCTGTTCGGCGGCCATGTCACACCACCTCGTCCTCGTGCAGGCGGGCGCGCAGGGCCCGTACCGCCGTGTGCAGCCTGCTCTTGACCGTGCCCTCGGGGATGCCCAGCTCCTCGGCGATGCCGCGCACCGGCAGGTCGGCGTAGAAGCGCAGCACCAGGACCTGGCGCTGGGCGTCCGGCAGCTCGTCCAGGCCCTGCGCGACGGCGAGGGACAGCACGCCGGCGTCCTCGTCGCGCGGGTGCTCCGTCTGGCGCAACGAGGCCAGCCGTTCCCCGAGCCGGTCCTGGCGGCGTCTGGCCCGGTGCCAGTCCATGGCCAGGTTGGAGGCGACGACCGCCGCCCAGGCGGACACGTCGCGCGGCGCCTCGCGGCCACTGGCCGTCCGCTCCAGCAGCCGCAGGCGGACCTGCTGCACCCCGTCCGGCAGGTCCGCCTGCGGCACCCCGCCGAGTGCGAGCACCGCCCGCACCCGGCGTTCCTGTGCCGCGTCCAGGGGGTCGTCGCGTACGTCGTCCCCCTGGCCGCGGCGTGCCCTTCCGCGCAAAGCCACCCCTCCCCCGGCCACGTTTCCCCTACGACGCGCGAGGAGCCCGGAACGTTCGCCCCGGCGGCCGGCTTTCGGCGCGAGGCGTACGTCACATCGTCGTGTGGGGTGGGAAGGGATGGGCAGGGGCGGACCGGAGCCACCGCGTCCCAAGGTGCGGGAACACCGTGCAAAGAATTGGACAGCCGGGCCGGGCTTCGCCCCATGATGGAAAAGTCTCGGCCGAGCAAAGCGCGCGTGAAGACACGCGCACAAACGGAGAAGGAGTCACCGTGAGGGTCGGAATCGTCGGAGCCACCGGTCAGGTGGGCACGGTCATGCGCGGGATCCTCACGGAGCGCGACTTCCCGGTCACCGAGCTGCGCCTGTTCGCCTCGGCGCGCAGTGCCGGCAAGGAGCTGGACGGCGTGACGGTGGAGGACGCGGCCACCGCCGACTACTCCGGGCTCGACATCGTGCTCTTCTCGGCGGGCGGCGCCACCTCCAAGGCACTGGCCGAAAAGGTCGCCTCGCAGGGCCCCGTCGTGATCGACAACTCCTCCGCCTGGCGCCGCGACCCCGAGGTCCCGCTCGTGGTCTCCGAGGTGAACCCGCACGCGATCGCCGACCGCCCCAAGGGCATCATCGCCAACCCGAACTGCACCACGATGGCCGCGATGCCGGTGCTGCGTCCGCTGCACGCGGAGGCGGGCCTGGAGGCCGTCGTCGTCGCCACCTACCAGGCGGTGTCCGGTTCCGGGCTGGCCGGTGTGGACGAGCTGTTCGAGCAGGTCCAGAAGGTGGGCGCGGACGCCCCCAAGCTGACCCACGACGGTTCGGCGGTCGAGTTCCCGAAGCCGGACAAGTACGTGGCCCCGATCGCGTACAACGTGCTGCCGCTGGCCGGGTCCATCGTCGACGACGGTCTGCACGAGACGGACGAGGAGCAGAAGCTCCGCAACGAGTCCCGCAAGATCCTGGAGATCCCGGAGCTGAAGGTGTCCGGCACCTGCGTGCGCGTGCCCGTCTTCAGCGGCCACTCCCTGCAGATCAACGCCCGCTTCGCCCGCCCGATCAGCGTGGAGCGCGCCAAGGAGCTGCTGGCCGGCGCCCCCGGCGTCGCGCTCACCGAGGTGCCGACCCCGCTGGAGGCGGCCGGCCAGGACCCGTCCTACGTGGGCCGCATCCGCCGGGACGAGACCGTGGACAACGGCCTCGCCCTGTTCGTCTCCAACGACAACCTGCGCAAGGGCGCGGCCCTGAACGCGGTGCAGATCGCGGAGCTGGTGGCGGCGGAGCTGAAGGGCTAATCGGGCCTGGGCACCTCGTAGAGGAAGCAGCCGTACTCGACGGCCCGGACGTGGACGAACGCCACGGCCGGGTCGTCGAACGCTTTGTGGAGGGCGGGTGCGAAGCCGTCGGGTTCCACCAGCTGACCGCCCAGGATGCGCCCCTCGGCGGAGTAGCGGCGGACGGTGCGGTGCGCGTTGGTGAAGGCGAGGCCGTCGCCCTCCGGGCCCGCGCACTCCTCGGCGTGGATGAAGACCGGCCCCTGCTCGTCGTAGGCGCCCGGGTCGGCTCCCGTCCGGGCCGCCCAGCGGCGCAGCGGGGCGTAGGAGACGAGCGCGATGCGCTCACCGGCGCGGCTGCGGCGCAGGCAGCAGCGCAGGGGTGCGCCGCCCTCGTCGTCGGTCACGGGTGCGGGGACGCGGCCCGCGTCGTCGGTGGCGCGCAGTTCCTCGAGGGCGGTCGGGGGGACGGGGTGTGCGGTGTAGCCGTTCATGGGTCCAGGCTCGCGCGCGCGGGGCCCGGGCACCGGCGGGAAACGGACATCGCGTTGGGCGCGGTTCACGTGGAAGGATGGCGCAACCCACACATAACGAGGAGATGACCGCGTGCCTGGCACAAACCTGACTCGCGAAGAGGCGCGGCAGCGGGCGACGCTGCTGACCGTTGACTCGTACGAGATCGATCTCGACCTCACCGGCGCGCAGGAGGGCGGCACCTACCGGTCCGTGACCACGGTGCGCTTCGACGTCGCCGAGGGCGGCGGCGAGTCCTTCATCGACCTGGTCGCGCCGACGGTCCACGAGGTGACGCTGAACGGCGACGCCCTCGACGCCGCCGAGGTGTTCCAGGACTCCCGTATCGCCCTGGCGAGCCTGCTGCCGGGACGCAACATCCTGCGCGTGGTCGCCGACTGCGCGTACACCAACACCGGCGAGGGTCTGCACCGGTTCGTCGACCCGGTGGACGACCAGGCGTACCTGTACACGCAGTTCGAGGTGCCGGACGCCCGGCGGGTCTTCGCCAGCTTCGAGCAGCCGGACCTGAAGGCGACGTTCCAGTTCACCGTGACGGCCCCCGAGGGCTGGACGGTCATCTCCAACTCGCCCACCCCGGAGCCGAAGGACAACGTCTGGTCCTTCGAACCGACCCCGCGCATCTCGTCGTACATCACGGCGCTGATCGTCGGCCCGTACCACTCGGTGCACAGCGTGTACGAGAAGGACGGCCAGTCCGTCCCACTCGGCATCTACTGCCGTCCCTCGCTGGCCGAGCACCTCGACGCGGACGCGATCTTCGAGGTCACCCGGCAGGGCTTCGACTGGTTCCAGGAGAAGTTCGACTACAAGTACCCGTTCAAGAAGTACGACCAGCTCTTCGTGCCGGAGTTCAACGCGGGCGCGATGGAGAACGCGGGCGCGGTGACCATCCGCGACCAGTACGTGTTCCGCTCCAAGGTGACGGACGCCGCGTACGAGGTGCGGGCGGCGACGATCCTGCACGAGCTGGCGCACATGTGGTTCGGCGACCTGGTCACCATGGAGTGGTGGAACGACCTGTGGCTGAACGAGTCGTTCGCCACCTACGCCGAGGCCGCCTGCCAGGCCGACGCGCCGGGCTCGAAGTGGCCGCACTCGTGGACGACGTTCGCCAACCAGATGAAGACCTGGGCGTACCGGCAGGACCAGCTGCCGTCGACGCACCCGATCATGGCGGACATCAGCGACCTGGACGACGTGCTCGTCAACTTCGACGGCATCACGTACGCCAAGGGCGCCAGCGTCCTCAAGCAGCTCGTCGCGTACGTCGGTGAGGACGCGTTCTTCCGGGGCGTGCAGGCGTACTTCAAGCGGCACGCGTTCGGCAACACCCGCCTGTCCGACCTGCTGGGCGCGCTGGAGGAGACCTCGGGGCGCGATCTGAAGACCTGGTCGAAGGCGTGGCTGGAGACGGCCGGCATCAACGTGCTGCGCCCGGAGATCGAGACCGACGCGGCAGGCGTCATCACGTCCTTCGCCATCCGCCAGGAGGCCCCGGCGCTCCCGGCCGGCGCCAAGGGCGAGCCGACGCTGCGCCCGCACCGCATCGCGATCGGCGCCTACGACCTGGACGCCGACGGCAAGCTGGTGCGCGGGGACCGGGTCGAGCTGGACGTGGACGGTGAGCTGACGGCCGTGCCGCAGCTGGTCGGCAGGCCTCGCCCGGCGGTGCTGCTCCTGAACGACGACGACCTCTCGTACGCGAAGGTCCGCCTGGACGAGCAGTCCCTGGCCGTCGTCACCGAGCACCTCGGCGACTTCACCGAGTCGCTGCCGCGCGCGCTGTGCTGGGCGTCGGCGTGGGACATGACGCGGGACGCGGAGCTGGCGACCCGCGACTACCTGTCGCTGGTGCTGTCCGGCATCGGCAAGGAGTCCGACATCGGTGTCGTGCAGTCGCTGCACCGTCAGGTGAAGCTGGCCGTCGACCAGTACGCCGCCCCGACCGCCCGCGAGGCACTGCTCACCCGCTGGACCGAGGCCACGCTGGCCCACCTGCGCGCCGCCGAGGCGGGCAGCGACCACCAGCTGGCGTGGGCGCGGGCGTTCGCGGCGACGGCCAGGACGCCGGAGCAGCTGGACCTGCTCGACGCGCTGCTCGACGGCACGCAGACGATCGAGGGTCTGGCCGTCGACACGGAGCTGCGCTGGGCGTTCGTGCAGCGCCTCGCGGCCGTGGGCCGGTTCGGCGGGTCGGAGATCGCGGCCGAGTACGAGCGGGACAAGACCGCCGCCGGTGAGCGCCACGCGGCCACCGCGCGGGCGGCCCGCCCGACCGAGGCGGCCAAGGCGGAGGCCTGGGAGTCGGTCGTGGAGTCCGACAAGCTGCCGAACGCCGTCCAGGAGGCGGTCATCGCCGGCTTCGTCCAGACCGACCAGCGCGAGCTGCTGGCGGCGTACACGGAGCGGTACTTCGAGGCGCTGAAGGACGTCTGGGCGTCCCGTTCGCACGAGATGGCCCAGCAGATCGCGGTCGGCCTGTACCCGGCGGTGCAGGTCTCCCGGGAGACCCTGGACCGCACGGACGCCTGGCTGTCCTCCGCCGAGCCGAACGCGGCCCTGCGCCGCCTGGTCTCGGAGTCCCGCTCCGGCGTCGAGCGCGCACTGCGGGCGCAGGCCGCCGACGCGGCGGCGACCGAGTAGGCGGTCGGTACGTAGGAGGGGGCGCCCGGTGCGACACCGGGCGCCCCCTCTGTGCACACTCAGGGGCATGTGCCCGGGAGCGCGTGTCCACGGACGCCCGTCCGCCGCCCGCAGTACCACGACCGGCGACCCCGGCGCCCGGACACGACACCCCACCCGACCGAACGACACCTG